>CAYWSQ010000018.1:0-14937 GCA_964460925.1 uncultured Flavisolibacter sp.
AAACTCAAGAACTAATACGTTGTCGGACCTAGATTAGTAGGCTCTACTATCAAAGTGTCGTCTTCACTGGACCAATGTGTTATTTGGAAAATACTCCATAAAACTTATATTTGACAATTCGGTCCAAAACTATTTGTCTAAATGGGTAATGAATCATTCGGTGCCTACATAAAGAAAGCTAGAGAGACATTGAAATTGCCTCTCAGGAAGGTGGCAGCACACCTAGATATTGATACTTCTACATTAAGCAAGGTTGAACATGGTGACAGACTTGCCTCACCAGACTATTTAAAACCACTCGCTGAAATTTTAAAATTAGACTTAAAAGAAGTACAGACAAACTTTATTGCAGACAAAATCAACAAGGACTTTGGTGAAATGGAACACGTAACTGACGGATTAAAAGCGGCAGAAAAATTAATCAAAAAGCAGAAAAAGTAATGGCAGATTCAATAATTGATAAATTAAAAGCAAATACCGTCATCAAGGGAAATTTATTTCCAGAACAAGTCCATGTGATTGTTGCCATGCCTTTTGGTAGTGCCGTAAAATTAATTGGCCGTGGTGATAGCAATCAAGTCTATGACTTGGTTATACCTGCAGAGAAATTTTCAGAAATTGAATTTGTAGAACAAGGTTCATATACAGGTGATGCTGTTAAATTTCGTTTGGCTGTTGAAGCATTAAGGCTAGGGTTGGCTTATGAATATGATCCGTATTTTTCACTTTCCATTGCTAGAGTTGATCCATTACCCCATCAGTTAGAGGCTGTATATGATTATTTTTTAAAACTACCCAGAATAAGATTTTTGTTAGCAGATGACCCCGGAGCTGGAAAAACAATCATGGCCGGACTGCTAATAAAGGAATTAAAGGCAAGAGGACTTGTAAAAAGAATACTGATTGTAACACCGGCAAATCTCACATTCCAATGGCAACGAGAATTGAAGGATAGATTTCGAGAGAATTTCGAAATTATAAGAGGTGATGTTTTAAGGGCAAATTATGGCTCTAATCCCTGGCAGGAGAAAAATCAAGTAATTACATCTGTTTCCTGGGTATCCTTACAAGAAGACGCAAATCAAAGTCTATTACGGGCAACTTGGGATTTAGTCATCGTTGATGAAGCTCATAAAATGAGTGCTTATGATGATGAACATAAAACATATGCGTACCAGCTAGGTGAAAATTTATCAGAAAGAACTGACCATTTCCTTTTAATGACGGCAACGCCACACAAAGGCGATAAAGATCAATTCCAATTATTTATGAGATTATTGGACAAGGATGTATATGCAGATATTGCCAGCATAGACGAAGCTTTGGAACAAAGGTCTGCGCCATTTTATTTGCGTAGGGTAAAAGAAGCCCTAGTTTCCTTTCCAGACCCTGAAACAGGAGTCATCAAATCTCTTTTTACCAAAAGATTGGTTCAAACAATTGAATTTAAAATCGAAGATGAAGAGTGGGAGTTTTATAATGAGCTTACCCGTTATGTAGAAGACCAATCGATTAGAGCTGCAGCCGACAATTCTGCGAGAGGACGTGCAGTAGGATTTACAATGGCAATGCTTCAGAGAAGGTTCGCATCCAGCTTATATGCTGTTCGCAGAAGCTTGGAAAGAATGAGGAATAAACGAGAAGATATTCTCCGTGATCCTGAAGCTTATCGTCAGAAGCAGATTCAAAATAAGCTTCCTGAAAATTTTGAAGACCTAACCGATGAAGAACAACAGAATATTATTGAAACGCTGGAAGACGCAGTAATTACTGTTGATCCACACGAGTTAAAGATTGATATTGATAAACTGATACGGCTTATAAATCAAGCAAAACAATTAGAGGCTAGAGATATTGAAAATAAGATTGTTCGACTTAAAGAGGTTTTGACAAAACAAGGCGTTTTCTCTGATCCAAAAATGAAGTTGCTCATATTTACTGAGCATAAGGATACTTTAGACTATTTGGTTGGTGATGGAAAAGAAGCAAGGCCCCTTGGTAAATTGGTAGAATGGGGTTTAAATACCACTCAAATACATGGTGGTATGAAAGTGGGTGACCGCAATACTCCTGGGACAAGGATTTATGCCGAAAGAGAATTTAAAGAAGCTGCCCAGGTATTGGTAGCTACCGAAGCGGCCGGAGAAGGTATCAACTTGCAGTTCTGTTGGTTGATGATAAACTTTGACATTCCCTGGAACCCGATACGATTAGAACAGCGCATGGGTCGTATTCACCGCTATGGCCAAGAAAAAGATTGTTTAATTCTAAATTTTGTTTCTACAAACACCCGTGAAGGTAGAGTCATGGGTAAATTGTTTGAGCGAATACAGCAAATAGAAGACGACTTGGACCCCAAAAAAACCGGAAAAGTATTCAATGTATTGGGTGATGTCTTTCCAAGTAACCAGTTGGAAAAGATGCTTCGTGATATGTACTCTCACAACTTAACGGAAGAAGTAATCAAAAACCGAATTGTAGAGCAAATTGACACTGCTCACTTCAAGCAGATTACGCAATCTACTTTAGAAGGATTAGCAAAAAGAGAATTGAACCTTTCTGCGATCATTGGAAAATCAGCCGAAGCAAAAGAAAGGCGGTTGGTTCCTGAAGTTGTGCAAGACTTTTTCATTGAATCAGCTCCTTTTCAAGGCTTACATCCAAAGGAAAAACAAACTCCAAAAGGAATTTTTACAATTGGAAAGATACCGCGTAATCTTTGGAAGAGAGGTGAGGAAAATGAAAAGAAATTCGGTATCATGGGTCACGAGTATGGCAATGTTGCTTTTTCCAAAGAAGTTATAAATAAAGACAATACTCTAGATTGGGTTACACCAGGCCATCCGCTATTTGAAGTCATCCGAGAAGAAACAATTGAGAAATTTGGAGATGAGTTAAAAAAAGGTGCGGTTTTTTACGACATCAATATCACTCAGCCAGCAAAGCTGGATGTTTTTTCAGCATCAATCGTTGATGGGATGGGGCATGTACTTCATAAAAGGTTATTCGTGATCGAATCTCAATCGGACGGAAAAATTGAAGTGAAACAACCCACTGTTTTTTTAGACATCATTCCTTCAAAAGATAACCCGATTATTCCTGAGAGTTTCAATTTACCATCACGTAGTGATCTGGAGCAATATCTTGTAAATTCTGCGCTTAATAATTATTTACAGGAGGTACAACTAGAGAGACTGACAGAAACCAACACCATAGAAAAGCATTTAGAATTAAGCTTGAATGAACTCATAAATAAGCAAAATTTAAAATTCTCAGAATATATTCAGCAACAGCAGGATGGTGATACAAATCCATATTTAGCTTCCAATATTTCTCAGACGGAAAATCGAATACTGGAATTATCTAATCGTTTAGATCATCGAAAGGCTGATTTGGCAAAAGAAAGACAATGCAGCATTTCCGGAACTATTCATTTGGGAACTGCATGGGTGTTACCTCATCCCGATCGAAATAAACCGGAAATTAATTCAATGGTAGCTGACCCTGAAATAGAGAAAATTGCAGTACAGAAAGTTATTGAATATGAACAGGCATTGGGTTATGAAGTGCAAAGCGTGGAAAGTGATAACCGTGGGTTTGATTTGATTAGTCGAAAGCCACATCCGGAAGACCCACTAACTGCAATAGATGTGAAGTTTATAGAAGTAAAGGGCCGGGCATTTATAGGTGAAGTGGCACTTACCAGCAATGAATACAAGACTGCTCAACGATTGAAGAAGGACTATTACCTATACGTAGTTTATAACTGTGCCACTCAACCTGAGCTACATATCATTAAAGATCCTGCTTTACTTGGTTGGGTTCCGTTTGTTAAAGTAGAACATTATCAATTAAAATCTGATGCGATACTTAAGGCGTCAATAAAATAATGAATATCCAAAATTACTGGACAGAACTTACTGCTTTTCCATCCCCCTTGACTGGAGGGTATTTGTTCGCACCATTTGGTCCGGGTGTGTACGAATTAAGAAATATCAAGACAAATGAATTGATCTATGTGGGCGAAGGTGGCCATGTAGCTTACCGCATGTGCTCATTACTTCCAGAGCCTTATGGAAAGGGTACACGAGATAACTATAAACTTAGGCAGTATGTTTTAGAATATATAGAAGAAATACACTACAGAACTTTAGTATGTTTTGATAAAAAAACTGCTAAAAAAATTCAAAATGAAATGATTATGAATAAAAAATACCTTTTTAACTAATGCCGTACCCAAAACGATTGATTGAGGTTGATCTGCCAATTAAAAGAATTTCTGAACATTCAAGAAGGGAAAAATCTTTACGTTATGGTCATATTGCTACTATGCACATTTGGTGGGCACGACGTCCATTAGCCGCATGTCGAGCAGTTTTATGTGCCTCTCTTTGGCCAGACCCAGCAGATCCAAACTGTCCAGAACAGTTTATTGATTTAATAAAAAAGGAATTACTGAGATGGAGTGATAATGACCACTTATTACTCCTGAGTAAAGAAAGTGTTGAACATTTTATAAAGGTAAATCATGATAAAAAATTGCTTAATAATAAGGCTTTTTTAAGGCAATTATTACTTGATTTCATCGCTGATTTCTCTAACTGGGATAATAGTGATAATTCTGAATTTTTAAATACTGCTTCTTCTTTTACTCAGAAGTCATATGAATTTCTCGGAGGTATACCTGGAGGAAGACCAACAATTGTTGATTCCTTTGCTGGAGGGGGTGCTATTCCTATTGAAGCTTTAAGAGTTGGCGGCGAGGCATATGCAAGTGACATTAATCCGATACCATTCATCCTTAATAAGATTCAATTAGAATTCATCCCAAAGTATAAAAGCAAACTAGCTGAGGAAGTCCTGTATTGGGGTAAAGTAATTAATGACGAAATTCAAAAACAGCTTTCACGTTTCTATCCAAAAGACAAAAATGGTTGTGAGCCGATTGCATATTTCTGGTGCCGCTCTATAGTATGCGAGGGACCAAATTGTGGTGCTAGAATTCCTCTAATAAAATCGTTATGGTTGGCCAAAAAGAATAAAAACTCTTTAGCTTTAAAAATACTACCCGCGAATAAGAGCGTCAATTTTGAGTTGATCAAAGACGCCAAAGCGAAGGATGTTAAGGAAGGAACTGTAAAAAAAGGCAGTGCTATTTGTCCTTGCTGTGGATTTACAACTCACCCAAGTTCTGTAAAGAAGCAAATGAAACAGGTTAAAGGGGGAAGCAACAATTCAATTTTAGTAGCAGTAAGGTACGATGACAAAATTTCAAAGGAAAGAACTTTTAGATTGGCGGAAAAGAATGATTATGATGCCTTTGAAGCAGCAGCAAAGTACTTCAATGAACTGAGAGAAACTTCTGATTTAGAAAAGTTTATTCCTTATGAGGAAACTCCGAAGGGTGGTGGTAGTGGCGCAGGTCGTGCATTTTCCCAGCGCAATTATGGGATGGATCAATTTGTTGATCTGTTTAATGTTAGACAACTTTTGTCTCTTTCACTTATTGCAAGGAAAATAAAAAATGTTGAGAAGGAAGTTTCAGCAAAATATAAGGACAATAATTTTAGTGAAGCAGTATCAACATCTTTGGCATTGGCATTGGGAAGGTTGGCTGATTTTAATTCTTCTTTATGTGTATTAAATGCAGTAGGCGGTCGTGGAGTGGTTCACACCTTTGGTAGACAAGCCATCCCAATGGTTTGGGATTACATGGAAACGAATCCTTATAATGAAGTTGGCGCAAATTGGATGGCCGGAGTTCAGGCAGCTTATGATACAATAATGCATGAAAGTATTTTGCCTAATTCAGGTAAAATGTATTTCTCAGATGCTACGGATCATTCTTTACCTGATGATATAGTGGACGTTTTTATCACGGATCCTCCATACTATGATGCAGTACCGTACTCTGATCTATCTGACTTCTTTTACGTGTGGTTAAAAAGAGCCGTACCGGATTCAACTTTCTCTGATTTTAAATCTCCTCTTGCACCAAAAGATGAAGAATGTATTGTGGATGAAATAAAGGGAAAGGATAAGAAGTATTTTGAAGAAACAATGGGCAAGGCTATGGCTGAAGGTAGACGCATTGCCTCACCTAATGGAATTGGAGTAATTGTTTTTGCTCATAAAACCACCTCAGGGTGGGAAGCACAACTTCAAGCTATGCTTAATGCTGGTTGGATAATTACTGCATCATGGCCGATAGATACTGAAAGACCTGGAAGATTGCGCTCTCAAAACTCCGCGGCTCTTGCTTCATCAGTCCACTTGGTTTGCCGTCCAAGAGAATATGAAGATGGTTCTCTCATACAAAATCAAATTGGTGATTGGAGAGATGTGCAAGAAGAACTACCTAAAAGAATTCATGAATGGATGCCAAGATTAGCAGCAGAAGGTGTGGCTGGTGCTGATGCTATATTTGCCTGTTTAGGTCCCGCACTAGAAATTTTCAGTCGATATACCAAAGTTGTACAAGCTGGAAGTGAACGTGAAATATCCCTTCGCGAATATTTAGAGAAAGTCTGGGCTGCTGTAGGGCAAGAAGCATTAAACATGGTTTTTAGTGGAGGTGATGCTCAAGGTTTAGAAGAAGATGCACGCCTTACAGCTATGTGGTTATGGACACTGACTGCGGGTGCGAGTGACAATAACTCCGGTGATGAAGATGAAAGAATCGAAAGTGAAGAAAATGAAAGCGGTGTAAAGATATCTGGCGGATTCACATTGGAATATGATACAGCAAGAAAAATTGCTCAAGGCTTAGGTGCTAGCCTGGACGATTTAAAAACGCTTGTTGAAGTTAAAGGTGATAAAGCCCGTTTACTTCCCGTGATTGAAAGAATTGATAAACTCTTTGGATCCGGAGGTATGCAGCAACAACCTGTAAAAAAGAAAAAGAAGGTGCAATTATCAATGGCATTTGAGAATATTGAATCAGAAGAAAGTTCAAAGTTTGAAATGCCAGAATTGAAAGTTGAGCAGGCAGGGAAAACCGTGTTAGATCGGCTACATCAGGCAATGCTACTGTTTAGCACAGGCAGAACAGAAGCTTTAAGACGATTTTTAGTTGAAGATGGCGCAGGCAAAGATGATCGTTTCTGGAAATTAGCTCAATCTCTCACTTCCCTTTACCCAAAAGACACAGATGAAAGACGTTGGGTAGAAGCGGTTCAGACATACAAAAAAAGTTTAGGATTCTAAAAATGAAATATCCATTATATGGCTTTAAAACCTTGGTATAATATAATTACCCCCCGTGAAGACTTAGTAGAAGGCAAACCATTAGATGCTTCTGAATTTGCCGTTCATCTTGATCATGTTCGGCTTGGTACAGCCCCTAAAGATTACACTGATCCTGAAAGGTTCTTTCATAGAACTTATTTGACACAAACCTTGCTGGATATGTCAGCACAAACTATCAGGAGATTTTCTGGCATTACTACCGAAACATCTCCTGTGTTTAATTTAACCACTCAGTTTGGTGGCGGTAAAACACACTCCCTTACTTTATTATATCATTTGGCAACTAGTGGTAATAGAGCAAAAAAATACCAGGGTGTAGACCGCATTTTAGCCAAAGCAGAAATTGACGAAATCAAAAGTGCTAAGGTTGCCATTTTTGTGGGTACAGAATTTAGTTCAGTAAATGGGCGAGGTGAGAGTGGAGAACCTACAAGAAAAACACCCTGGGGCGAGCTAGCTTTTCAAATTGGAGGTGATAAAGGATTTGAACAATTTGCAGAATTAGATAAGGCTTACATACCACCCGGCGGAGATGATTTAAATAAGCTTTTTGACAAAAAGCAGCCTTATTTATTGCTTTTTGATGAGTTGTTGAATTATGTAAGTAAGCATCGTAATTATCATGATTTAGGAGCTCAGTTTTACAACTTTTTGCAGACTCTAACGGAGTTTGTGAGAAGCAGAGACAATATTGTTTTGGCAGTTTCCATTCCAGCATCCGAAATGGAAATGAATGCCGAAGACCAGGCAGATTACGATCGTTTTAAAAAGATGTTGGATCGATTAGGAAAAGCAATGTTCATGTCCGCAGAAAAGGAAACTACGGAAATTATACGCAGAAGATTATTTGACTGGCATGGCTTACCTGTAGATGCAAAGAAAACAATTGGTGAATTTGTAACTTGGTTGGAGGAGCATAAAGCGCATCTTAGCTTTAATACTGAAACGGCACGACAGCAATTTGAAGCTTCTTATCCTTTTCACCCTGCCGTACTTTCGTTGTTTGAACGTAAGTGGCAGGCATTACCAAGATTTCAACAAACAAGAGGTGTACTAAGACTATTGGCTTTATGGGTGGCAAAAGCATATAATGATGGCTTTAAGAAGTTTACCAAAGAAGCCTTAATAACATTAGGAACTGCACCATTAGAAGATCCTAATTTTCGGGCCGCCGTTTTTGAACAATTGGGTGAAAATAGGTTAGAGGCGGCTGTTACAACTGATATAGCTGGAAAGGATGAATCCTGGGCAATGAGATTGGATTTAGAAGCAATTGATGCAATTAAGAAATCACAACTACATAAGAAATGTGCAACTACTATTTTCTTTGAGTCAAATGGTGGCCAAACAGCTCAAGGTTTAGCAACACTGCCGGAAATCAAATTATCTGTTGGTAATCCAGATTTAGATATTGGCCTAGTTGACGGAGCGATTCAGACTTTATTAGATAGTTGTTATTACCTCACAGCGGTTAATAACAAATATAAATATTCAATTCACGAAAACCTTATTAAGCGATTCTCTGATCGAAGAGCAAGCGTTTCTCCTAATTCAGTTAATGAATTGGTGGAATCAGAAATAAGGAAAGTTTTCGACAAAGGCAGTGGCTTTGAAAAGATTATGTTTCCTGAAAGAAACAATCAGGTTACAGACAGACCGGTTCTTTCACTAGTAGTTCTGCATCCTTCGAAAAGAAATAGCGAAGTTGAAACAAAAACATTCTTGGATGATCTCATAAACAATTACGGAAGCTCAGCAAGAGTTTACAAGAGTGGTTTGATATTTTGCGTTGCTGAGGATGCTCAACCAATAAAAGAAGAAGCTAAAAAGTTCTTAGCCTGGGAATCTATCTATGATGAGGCTACCGAATTAAAACTGGATGATGAGCAGCGCAAGCAGGTTAAGATAAACATGGACAGGGCCAAGAAGGACCTCGTTGAAAATGTCTGGAAGGCATATAAAAACCTGGTGCTTTTAAATAAAAACAATCAACTGCAAGTTAAAGACCTCGGATTAATTCATAGCAGTCAGGCACGTACCATTTCAGAGTTGTATTTAAATCGCCTAGAATCGGAAGGCGAAATAACAAATGAAATCAACCCCATGTTCTTAGTGCGTAACTGGCCACCTGCGTTTACGGCCTGGAGTACTAAAAATGTAAGGGATGTATTTTACCAATCACCACAATTTCCACGTTTAGTAAATCCTGAGTCACTGAAGGCAACTATCAGTAAAGGTGTTGAAAATGGTTTTTTGGCGTATGCGGGAAAACAAGGTGGAAAATTCGAACCTTTCTTTTTCGAAAAACAATTGTTTGCAGGAGACATTGAAATTTCTGATGAAATGTATATTCTTACGGCAGAAGAAGCCCGTAAAAACATTGAGCCCAGCAAATTGGCTACATTGAAAATTGTACCTCCTGTAGTAACTCTTGAACCCAAAAAGACATATTCATTTATAGCAAAAGGGTATGATCAACATAGTGAAGAGATAAACATTGATACAATTGAATGGAAAACAAGTTATGGTTCCATTTCAGAGGCTGGAGTTTTAACGGTTGAAGATACGGAAGGAGTTTATAAAGTTACTGCAACTTCAGATGGTATTTCCGCAACATCTACTGTGACCGTTGAGAAAAAGGATGATACAAAGCCAATTGATGATGTACCTCCGGCTCCTCCTCCGGTGGGTAAAACTAAGCTTAATTGGAGTGGCCAAATTGATACAAAGAAGTGGAATGTGTTTTATACGAAAGTGCTTGCGAAATTTGCATCAAATCCAAATTTGAAAATCACAGTTAAGTTTGAAGTAGAAGATGATGCTGCAAATGCTGATCAAAAGAAAGAAGAAACCAAAACAGCTTTAAGAGAAATGGGATTAAATGACAACATTTAGATTCGATTTTTAATAATTATGATATAGTTATTCAATTGCTCCTCCCATGTTAGCCAAGGGGAGGAGCAATAATGTAAAATCATTTTATCGTAAGCTCTTTATGAACATTAAGGAAATAGTATTTTATCATATAAATTCTCTTAATGGGAATGTAAATGTTGAAGATCTAACAAATGAAATATTGAATACCCATCCAAATAGTAAATGGGATTATACTCATTGGAATTATTACAGATCTCAAATTACTTCAGAGAGAGGGAGATACTCTCACCTTTTTTCGGATGAAGTAAAAAACAATCTTAAAACAATTTCTTATGAACAAGTTGATCGACCTTCTGCGAAAAGCGCTAAATCATCAAATGTAAGTACTAGCAAATCACCATATAATCAATGGCCTGAGTGGAATATTCCCAGCGATGAAGAACAAATTTCACTTGCAAGAATACTGATACCTTATATAAAAATATTGAATCCTAAGATAATTGAATTAATAGTAGAAGATAATAATAAAAATCTATCAATTTGGCAGGATCAACTTCAAGACTTGGGTATAAAGGCTGATATTTATCTATGGGAAAACTCACCTGTTACCTTTCCAGGAATAAGAAGACATGTAGGCAATAAAGAAACAACAACTTTCAAAACTAATCCCAGATTATCTATTGGTGAAAACGCATTATATCTCGATGCAAATTCATATCCAAAGGAAATCTGGTCATTTGCATTAAGAAATAAAAAATATGGAAATACGAACCCTGCTAACTATTCGCTAGCCCATATTCTTGACCATAAAGACTATAAAACACGAAACATAGCAGAATTAAATGGCTTTCAAAAAACAGTAGACAAAAATTTATTTGCTGGCCTATATACGAGTAGTGCTAATACAATTTATATTCCGACCACATTACTAAAACCAACAGATCACAATAGTAAAATTCGGCAACTATTGATTCAAATTGTAGATAAGTATTATGGTTCTGTGTGTAATGTCCTTCCGCACAGTTTGTCATTCAATTTAGAAAATATCGAAGATGCTTGGCGTCTTGAAAGGTTTCCACCTCCCACTGTTGTTGGTAAAACTGATAACATTCACAATTTCATTGTGCATAGAAATAACATAATAAATACAAGAATAAAAGAACTTCAAGCACAAAAGAAGGCCTTCTAAAATTCATTCATAGGTGGTCTATCTGCGATTGTCATACCGCAACAAGGGCAAAGCATGTAAAAAATGCTCCAAATAGATTCAAGATGGTAGTCCCAATATGATCCATGTTTAAATAGCCTACGGTAAAAATATCATGAGAAGCTTGTTCATAATTTTGCTAAAAAACCATTCCTTCTTTATTCATTATCAGTTATTTAGAAAATTGGTAACAACTTAAATCGTTGTAGACTTTTAATATAATGGAATTCGCATTCAATAAGAATTTAAAAGAACACTTAGAAAAGACAACGCAATTCAAGGAAAATATTATCTATATTAACAATCTGAAATATTTGAAGAATTAGAAATAGGTTTTTTATTTAGTTGCAGTGCAACTCCTAAATAGCAGAAAATCACATTAGAGGTATTGCGCTAGCCATTTAAAAAGAGTTAATGCCGGTTTTATTTGAATATGGAGAGTGGGCTTCTATTGTTAACAGCAAAGATTTGAAGCAAATGCTCCAAAGCATTTGGAGCGAACGCCTGTTTACTGAACAATTTAGCGGGGATGAAAGGCCATTGTACCAGCCATTTGTTCAGTTTGATGGCGAAGCCATAAGAGCCCGGAACTATTCTGGTTTTATACAGAGGGATAATGAGATCATAGAAATTTATCCAAAGGTTTTTAGAGATCAGCACTGCCAGGACAAGATTTTGATGCTTAACCATATTTTTTATTGGTTGAGTTATTGTCGGAAATGGAAGTTTCCTTTTACACAAGCAGGTATGGACCTGATGAATGTTGACAGCTTTCCAGAATTAATTATCAACCTGATAGCCAACCAGGTGTATTCAACGATTACCAATCATCCCCTTGCCCAATACCAGCAGGTAGAAGAAGCACTGGCAACACCAAGAGGCAGCATAAATTTCAACCGCTACATAAATCAAAGTATAAGTCGCAGCCATTTTCACATGATAGAATGCGACTACGAACCTTTTGTTTTTGACAACCAGGTAAACAGGATTATTAAATATTGCTGCCGCCTTCTTTTGAGAAAAACAAAACTGTCTGAGAACAGCCGTATTCTCCAGGAAATTATATATCATTTGGATGAAGTAACGGATACGGTTGTGACACAGAGAGAAGTTGATTCGATAGTACTTAATCATTTCTATCATGATTATGCGAACGTTCTTGATAGTTGTAAACTGATACTTGGGCAGCAGCTATATTCTGGTAGGTCCTATGACCTTTCGCAGTGGTGTTTGCTGCTGCCAATGGAATACATTTTTGAAGACTTCCTGGCAGGATTTTTAGAAACACATTTTAGCAAAGACTGGATTGTTCATTTCCAGAAATCAGATATGTATTTAAGTGACAACCCCCAGGTGTTTAACATGCAACATGATATTTACCTTTCTGAAAAGAATGGTAGTGGGCGTACAATAATCCTGGATGCTAAATATAAAATGCGCCCGGTAGATTTTAAGGATGATCCTAAAAAAGGAGTTTCTCAAAATGATTTATACCAGATGATCAGTTACGCTTACAAAAGAGGATGTAATGAGATAATATTGATTTACCCGAATATCAGCGAAGAAATAAAGGAGCCAGATGTATTCGAAATACAATCAGGGTTTGGCAAAAAAGATCCTATCAGTATTAAAGCAATCGAAATGCCTATCTGGTCTGTTTCAAATTTTCAGGATGTGGAAGCAAGCCTTAAAATTGCAATAGGCAGATTGTTATCCTAAAATGGATGAGGTTATTATTTAAGCCTTAGAAGTAAAAATATTCTTCATCAAGCTGATCCCGACTCTCTACGCAAAACTCTGTAATTAAATCGGCGGTTTTTTGGATGTCACGTTTTATCAGGCTATTGGGTATTCTTAAAGTCAGATAACCCTTTTTGAAAGAATAAAGTGTTCGCTGTAAGTCTACGAGTGCCTGATTAGAATTGTAATTGTGCTGGCCTCCATCAACTTCAATATTAACCTTTGCTTCAACAACGGCAATGTCAATTGTCTTTTTGCCATCCCATTTTTCTAATTCAGCAGGTACACCCCTTCTTTTTAATTCTATAGAGCGAAATGGCCAATGGTGTGGATTTTGTCGCTTTGATTTTGAATTCTTCCTGGCAAGGAATACATAATGGGAGTTCAAAATTTTCAAGGGAGAATGAATATACTTTAGCTGTTATTGAGTCGTTGCAGTGACAGCATATGGATCTTTTCTTATAGTATGTCATAGGCACAGAATTCTTACCAATATAAAAAGCAAGTTTTTAAATTACATTTTATCAGGGTTAAAATATGTAACTGGAATTGATTAAAGTTTTTATTTGTGTTTTCAACGTGATTCTAGGCTCAATACAATGATTCAATTCGCTGATCTCTGACGGATAACATGCATTGCACACTTGTATTTGTTTTAGCTCCATCGAAATTCATCTTCTCTCTTTCTTTGCGCTCCTTCCCCTTTTGGCCATACCACCTCCATACTTCTTTCCATCCACCTTCTACCCACCTTCGCCCCATGTTCGCAAATTTGCGAACATGGGGCGAAGCATTTGCGAAGCAGGTGCGAACATGGTTCGAACAAATAGTGCATTTGGTATCACAAATGATTATCTCTCAATTCTCTAAATATTTTTTTGTGCAATTTCCTGCAATAACCTGCAATTTTTAGCAATTACTGTCAATTACTGTCAAATACTGCAAAGGCATTTGGAAAACGTTTGTCCCTCACCGTAGGTTTGTTCCAGGATAAGCCAGATCAATACTAGTTAAGCCGGCGGGCTGATTCCTGAAAGCAAACAATTATTTTTTAACCAATTTAATTTTCATTTTATGGGACGTATATCTCAGGGTATTCTTGGAGGTTTCCAGGGTACCGTTGGAACAGTGATCGGCGGTAGCTGGAAGGGGATCAGCTATATCAGGGGCAAGGCCGCATCACGTAAAGCTTCATCTTCTCCAAAGCAACTGGTTCAAAGAGCCAGGTTCAAACTGGTGTCAGAATTTTTGAACACCATTTCCAGCCTGCTCAAATTCGGCTTTAAAGAATTTGAAAAACAAAAAACAGGAAGGAATCACGCCATGGCCTATCACCTTCAAAATGCTATTACCGGCGATTACCCGGCCCTGAGCATCGACTATGCAAAAGTGCTGGTAACCATGGGTAGCAAACTGGCTGCTGCCGCACAAGGTTCTGCAAGCGCGGGTGCTGCAGGAGTGGTTCATTTTTCATGGCAGGGAAATGCTGGTAAGGGAGATGCTTTGCCGAGCGACAAACCTATACTGGTTGCATACTGCCCTGAATTGAACCAGAGCGTTTACATGGTTGCAAACGCCACCCGCGAAAGCGGAAGCGCTTCCATGGAAGTTCCGGCTTTCAGTGGTAAAGAAGTACAGACCTGGTTGAGTTTTCAAACGGATGACCAAAACCATGTGGCCAGTTCTCTTTACACCGGTGCGGTCCAGGTTCAGTAAAAACTGCAATGGCAGGAACTGATTCTATCGTTCCTGAATGCTCAGTTAACCGCACAGATTCTCCATTTATTTTAATTCTATTACGCAAAGCACAGGCAAGGCCTTAACAGGCAAAGGACCTTTATGTCTCATTACCGCCCGTAGCCTTT
>CAYWSQ010000018.1:14947-28413 GCA_964460925.1 uncultured Flavisolibacter sp.
GTAATAATTGCCGGATCCCGGTGGTACCGCCGGGATCCTTTTTTTCAAAACTTTTTTTATGCAATCCACTTATTCCATCAAACTCGCCATGATTACCGGCAGCCTTCTTTCTGTTATGGCCAGCATTTCCTGGTCAGACGTGGAAAGGACGCTGGTGCTGGGATCATTAGGCGCCTTTGTCAGCTTCATTGTTTCCTATTTCATGAAACAATTGCTGGATAAAAAGCAGCATTGAGTGCTGCAGACCGAAACCATATTCATTCACTTTAAATCCTTAAAATGGCAGACAATAAAACACTCAAAGGAACAGCGGATGACATCCGCATCAATATCAGCCAGAGTTGGGAAAGACAGTATTGGTCACGCAAACTCGGTATTACCCAAAGGCTGTTGAGGATCCTGGTGAAACAACAAGGCCCTTATGTAAAACACTTCAGGCGCTTCCGCTGAATACCCGATGTGGCGGTCACGTGCCGCCACATTTTGTACACCCCTATGGAATCAGTTCGGATGAGGTATTATTTACTACCTGTTTATTCGTCCTTAAAAAATTTTGATTATTTAAATAATTTATTGAAATTCGATAATAAATAACCAAAACGCTTAAAATATTCCTTATGACAAATTTTAATCGTCTGATCTATTTTATTACACGCCTGCTGCTTTTGACAGGCGGCTTTATTGCGGCATTGGCTGCCATTCTTTTGATTTTTCACTTCTTATCAGGTAGCAGGCCGGTGATTCAAATCGGGAATATGTCCCTGTTTGATATGACAGAATGGTCGAAAGGAATTCCTGCAAGGGCACATGCTGTTGATTCGGAATTTCCTGATTCTATATTATTGAATACCGGAGGCATTCACACAATTTCAAGGTGGGATTCAGGATGGGAGCAAAAGGGAGTAGATTCATTTATTAACTATCTCCTTCGCCCGGCTCCCTATACTGATACGCTACATTTTTCATTTGAATCTGTTCACCCCTATGCCATCCAGGCTAATGCCCTGAAGATCGAAACCTTCCGGGCCTACGTACAACCTACCGACTGGATCCAGCAGCTATATCTTTTCACTCCTTTCATTCTCAACCTCCTGCTGGCGGCATGGTCGGCCTGGCAATTATCAAGGCTGGTTCAATTCATTTCAAAAGGAAATGCTTTCCGCAATTCCAACCACCGCCGGATCGCCAACATCGGTTATGCAGTACTGTTAGTCCAGGCTGTTTTCCTGGTACTGCACCTGCTGGTGCACCAGCATATCATTGAAGTAAAGGTGAATGGTTCCTGGATCAAAGACCAGACCGTCTTTAAGTTCTTCCTGGAAAGTCCATTTGACCTTTGGTGGGTACTGGCAGGATGCCTGCTGCTGTTGCTGGCAAAGGCCTGGAAGGATGGAATGCGCATGCAGGAAGAACAGGATTTCACGCTTTAACCTATAGATTATGCCGATTATTATTAACCTCGATGTGATGCTGGCCAAAAGAAAAATGAGTCTGACAGAATTAAGCGCCAGGCTGGGACTGACCATGACCAACCTGAGCCTGATCAAAACCGGGAAGGTAAAAGCCTTCCGTATGCAGACCCTTGATGATATCTGCCGGGAGTTGGATTGTAAACCAGGCGACATCCTGGATTATGTGAGTGAAGAGGAATACAAAAAATTGTATGACCGCTGAGCATTGTTGCTGCCACGCATCGCACCAGGCCTTAAAAATATTTTATAGCACTATTCAATTTACTGGAATGGGAAAGATTCCACAAAGGATCATTATCTATGCCAAGGACATTGAAATCATCACGGGCCGCCGCAGCCGCACGGCCTACCTGTTGATGAATAAAGTGAGAGCGCATTATAACAAAGGGCAGAGAGAATACATTACCATCTATGAGTTTTGTTCCTATATGAAGATTGATGAGAGGGTGGTGAGGGAGGTGCTGGGGTAGGGAGGAAGAGGCTTTTGGCTGTTGGCCTTTAGCTATTGGCGGGGCTGGTTCGATAATTATCTATTAATATAGATTCTAAAAGAGTTTCAGTTGTTTAGTATCAAAAAAGAAACGCTGGTTTTTTCTCCTGTTATACAATAGCAGTTCCTGTTCTGCCACCGTGTGATGATGTTTGATGATGTCCAGGGGAGTTACGAATAATCTTTCCGGATCAGAGGGCATTCCACCAATTCCAATAGCCACAAATACAGGTATCCTATAATTTTTCTGGAAGTCGGTGTAGTTCCGAACCTGGATTTCGGAAGCCCAGGTTATGAGCCCATTGACAAAACTGATCCGCCATTTACATTCCACCGCGAATTTGCTGGTTCTGCCATAACGGGTTTGAAATATAAATTTCAGGTCAGGATAAGTAGCTTTTGCCGCAGGCATTCCATAAACCAATGCACTATTACTATCATGTTTTACCGGTATGAATCTTCCTTCCTTTTTGCTGAACAGGTTTTCGATATAGATTTCGAACTCCCGGCCTATACCGGTTGGCGAGAAAGGCTTTGGATTTTGCTTATCTGTCAGGCCAGGTGCAGTTTTGCCAGGGTGGAACTGGTTCATAAGGTAGGTTTGGTTCCATAAAATAATAGACGGTTTTGAAAAGATGCAAGTGTTTTTAGTTAAAATCAAATGGTGAATCATGCAAATGATTCACCATTTGGTTACCAGGTTAACCCAATTATGGCTAACAGTTTTTAATTTCTCAATATGCTTGAGATCAGAATCATCTCACTTCAACAAAAAATCAAACAGCTTATTCAGGCTTACCACCTTTGAGAGATAAACGTTAAGGTAGGTAGGGTCATGTTTGGCTGACAAGCCCCTGTACTCACTTCCAAACATAACATTGATGGACGGGATCCTGATACCCAGTTCGGCGGCGTAATAACCTTTATTCACCTTCCTGGCAAGGGTTGCTACGCCATACATGAACTTGGCATAGAGGTCTATGTATTTGTTCTCATGGTGGATCATGGCGCCAGCTCCATAATAGAATTCAAAATTGTCGAGAGTTGTGGTGGTGGTGGCATTGCCCACTACAGCATATTTGGAGAAGGATGACCTGTTTACCACGATGCTGTCCCGGAATTTATAATGAAAACTTTCTTCGAATTTGGTACGGCGATAGCTGATATCCGCATGAATGAAAGCAAAGATCTCGGTGGGTGCCTTGGGTGATTTAGCCTTGTAAATCTTGAAGGTAGGTTCATAATAGATCTGGAAAACCGTGGAAGTACTGATCTGCCTGAAATTGACCGAGTCAAGTCTCTGGATCTTAAATGAATCAGGGCCTACTTCCGAATACGCGTTGAACCGTACGGAATCAACATAATGCTTATCCCTGTTCTTGAGGTAAATGCTGAAATCCGTATCCCTCTGGCTTACCTGTCTGTTTTGCTGGATGCCTCCAATAAATCCAAACCGTTTGGAGAAAGCAGATGGTGTGAAAACCTGCAGGTGATAATAAACGCTTTTAGGTTGGATAAGGTCTATGAAGTCAAAATTGGTTCCGATCATCAGCCGGTACTGGCTGCTATCTGCTTCTATTGCAGGTCTCATAATGAAAAGGTGGTAATACTTAGGATCAAGCTCGGGCCTTTTATGGTTCACAAGCCTGAGTGTGATCGGTTTTCCGTAATCCGATTCATTCTGGAGGTCTACCTGGATATGAACGGGGATGGCACCTTTGGAATTAAGTCTTAGGGTATCTGGTAGCTCCTGGAGTTTGAAGGAATTTGACGGCAATACCGATGAAGATTCTTTTTTCAGTCCGGCTAATACAATATCTCCCTCATTGCAACCGGTGCACTTAATTTCCAGTGTCCTTACTGCTTTTTTGCCTTTTTCAAGATACAGTGTATCAACATTCCTTGAAAAATCAGCAGATTGTGCGGTGACTTTCCTGCAAAAGGCAATGAGGATAAAAGCAGTGCAGATCAGGGATACTGAGCGTTTCATGTCAGTCAGTTTTGTTATTGATGATGATTGGCCCAACAAAATTGGTTCCTGGAAAAAGCCTGGAGAAGCGTGAAACGGCTGTAAATAAGACCGTTAAAACACGGTATGGATCCCGTTAAATCACATTTAAGAAATAAATTATGCGATTTGATATTTGCTTTCTATTTTTTACCTAAAACTTATCAAAATGAAACTGCTTTTATTGTCGACCGCCCTCTCACTGTTTTTTGTTTCCTGTGACAGGGGACAGAAAGTTGCAAAACTCAACGAAAAGAATGATTGGATCTATGACTCTACACAGACCAGGATCATTGAAGGTGAAGGTTATGTGCTGCTCATGAAAAAGGCTCAGCCACAAATGATGACGGGTGAGATCGATCCAAAGGAGGCGATCGAAATGATCCAGCACCATGATACAGCTACACGTTCTTTCGTTGGAAGAAGGTCTTTTTTTGTAGAATTCCAGCTTAAAGAATTTGTCGACTACACCAGGAATATCAGCGAGATCGCAGATGTTGACCGTTTCAGGATGTATTTTGGAGTGTATCCTCCGGGGCATCAGCCAAATGGAGGACGTTTCACATCTATCCTCGTTGCTCTTGGTGCCGACGGTAAGGAAAAATATTCTGATAATGTTGCGGGCATGCAACTGCTCAACATCGGTACCTTATGTCCAACCAACTGCCCCACGAATGATAACAGGGCGTTGCATACCCTGGCAGGATTGCCTTCAACTGAATAATTGCGATGGCTCAATTTCAATATTTTGAGCTGGCTGCATTCTTTCTGAGCCTGGTTTTGCTGCCCAGGCTCAGAAACAGCTCTTTTGCCTGGTTCATTCCTTACCTGGCCATCGTGGTAATGGTGGACATTCTCGCCAACTATATCCCTGTGATAAAGGAAGGAAATAATCAATGGAGATTCAATCTATATCTTCCAGTTCAGAACCTGTTTTTCTCCTACCTGTTTTACCAGCACCTCAACAGGCCACAACATAAACGACTGATCTTTCTTGGAGTACTCTTGTTTGGTGCAGGATACCTGGGCAACCTCTTTTTCATTCAAGGATTATGGACTTTCAATAACAATGCATTTATCATTACCGGGCTGCAGATGATCGTATACAGCAATTTATATTTTCTTGAAATGATTGGAAGTGATTCCAATTTAAGCGCATTCAAAGATCCCATGTTCTGGATCAGCAGCTCCTGCCTTATTTTTTTTACCGTGTTCTCCGTATTCTTTGCTGTGTATTTTTATTATAGCAATTCTGCACAGTCATTCGAGGAACACCGGTTTTTATATTTATTTATCGACAAATACGTCAATACGGTTCATTATTCCTTATTAATGATAGCACTGCTCACCTTTTCACGAAAACGTTATGTTTAATTCTCTCATTATTGCCATAATTATATTGTTGATCCTGGTTTTATTCATGATCCTGTTTTTTGTGGAATTCCAGAGAAAAAAACGGAGATATTATTTGAAACAGGTTGAGCTGGAAAATAAATACCAGCAGGAAATCCTGGTCACTCAGATCGAGATCCAGGAACAGACATTGAAAAACATTTCACAGGAGATCCATGATAATATCGGGCAATCATTGAGCCTGGTAAAACTCAACCTGAATACGCTTGATCTTTCAAACCCCCAACAGGCCATTGCAAAAATTGAAAGCACCAAAGAGCTGGTAGGCAAATCCATCCACGACCTGCGTGATCTATCCCGTTCTTTAAACACCGATTCAGTACTGGCAAATGGATTAAAGCCGGCGATCGAACACGAACTGGCGCTGCTGAACCGGGCCGGTGGTTACCAAACCATACTTAAACTGGAAGGTGAACCAGCCAGGTTTGATGCTAAAAAGGAATTGATCATTTTCCGGATTTTCCAGGAGGCGGTCAATAATATCATTAAGCATGCGAATGCAAATTCCATCACTGTGGAACTTACTTATTCGGATAGTGAGTTCAGCTTAGGCATAAGGGATAATGGAGTTGGTTTTAAGGAAAATGACCAAGATGAAGGTTCTGGCCTCAGAAATATGAAAAACAGGGCTCAATTGATAGGGGGGACGTTTAAGCTTAAAACCGGAGCTTCAGGAAGTTTTATTCAAATTAAGATTCCATTGGTTTAGATATGAAAATAAAATTAGCGCTTACAGATGATCATGTATTGCTTAGAAACGGACTGGCTACCCATCTCCGGGAGATCGGGTTTGATGTGGTATTTGAAGCAGACAATGGGTTGCAGATGATGGAGAAGATCAGACAGGGTCTGTTGCCGGATATCATACTGATGGATATCAACATGCCTCAAATGGATGGTTACGATGCGGCGCTCTGGTTGAGGGAACAACATCCGGATATAAAAATCCTTGCACTATCCATGTACGATGATGAAAGTTCCATACTTCGCATGATCCGTAATGGTGCCAGGGGTTATTTGCTAAAAGACAGTGATCCTTCAGAACTGAAAGCTGCTTTGCATGCTGTAATGACCAAAGGATTTTATCATTCTGAGCTGGTAACCGGAAAACTGATTCATACCCTTCATCACCTGGATGATCCGGCAGATTCCAAAACCAAACAGCTACTTGGACTGAATGACCGGGAGATCGAGTTTCTGAAACTGGCTGCTACAGAACTCACCTACAAAGAGATCGCTGAGAAAATGCATGTGAGTCCGCGTACTATTGATGGTTACCGTGATAATCTTTTCGAAAAACTGAACCTGAAGAGCAGGGTGGGGCTGGTGTTATTTGCCATTAAACAGGGAATCGTGAAAGTTTAAGGTTTTAGTTTTGCCTGTTGCCATATTTACCTTTTCTTACTTCGTAATATTCATCACGGCCGCCATTTTCAAATGTCTCTTTTGATTTGGGAAGTTCGTTAACCAGGTCCAGTATATTTTTTTTGCCTGATATTTTTTCAGTGAGATTTTTCAGGTATCCCTCGATTAATTGGGACAGGGAGATTTTCCTGCGTGCTGCGTATCGATGAATATCCGCACATTTATTGATAATTCGCATTTCAGGGTAGGATTTCATTTTGAGTTAGTTCTATGGAAGCTTTGATTGGTGATGATAAATATTTAGTTTCATAATTGCTCATGAAAAAATTAGTTATACTTCTGGTTATAATGGCAATTGGTCTTCAAGCAGACTCACAGATCTCCCTAAACAAAATAGTTGGTAAGCATGCTGACAATTACAGGTTTGGATATGGCCTGTTTTCATTTTATGATTTTTACCTTGATGAATATGAGAACCGAAGTATAAGGCTAGAACTTTTAGATTTTGTTGTATTCCCTTTAGATGATGGTGAACCGAGATTCACGACCCCAAATGGCAGGGCATTCCTGTCAATTAGGGCAGGCTACAAGCATATTTTCAGCGAAACAAAAACTGGGTTCTATATACTGCCCTCTGCAGGATGGTGTAAATCTATTATAACTGAATATCCCGATAATACACGCCATCGTAACGGGCTCGCCCTGGCCCTGGAAGGTGGCTACAGCCTTGAAGTAGGACAAAGAGGGCAGAGCCTGAATTTTGGAATCAAATACGAGACAGATAGGGCTAATGAACAATATACGATCAGTTCAGTGGGCTTTCGGGCTTCCTACAGCTTTAATTTGTTTAGATAGTTTCTTGCCGGCAAGTCGCCGCTTTAAGACGAACCTGAAATATGAAATCCCATGCGGAACTAATTATATCAATCAGGAAAAACTGTCATGAATTGGCGGGTCATTTTTAACGGAGTTGCTATTTATAGTCAGGATTTTTGATGGTTTCTAACGTATAAATAAGAATTATTCTGAAAAAGTGGAAGCAAAAGAGTAAGTGCTAAATTAATCGCTGACAATGAGTTTGCGCATGAGAGGAATATTCAGGTTTTTGGCATTTTAATCAAAGTGTTTTTATGCCAACACCAGATCCCTGCGGGATGACAGGTCGGAGAGGTGGTAGCGCACCATACAGTTATTCAATTCATAGAGTCAGGAAAATGATAGGATGCTTGAACCGCTAATGCATAGCCGTAATTAGGGTGAGTGATCTTTTACAGGTATTATTTAAGCAGGATCTTCGTCATTCCCCGGCAATTCCCTTTTACTTCTGCTATTTTTATTATATGTTAGCCTCCCGTGAAACCCATCCTTTTTTTTGATACTGAAATCAATCCCTCGACTTCGCAGATCCGGGATATCGGTGCTATTGATCAAAATGAAAGCATCTTCCACGAAAATTCACCCGGGAAATTCCTGCAATTCATCAAGACGTACCCATTCCTATGCGGTCATAATATTTTTCTGCATGACCTGAAGTATCTGGGCAAAGAAATAGATTTCACACCCTGGCAGCACAGGATCATTGATACCCTTTACCTGTCTCCTCTTCTCTTTCCCATCAAACCTTATCACCACCTCGTAAAAGATGATAAGCTGCTTTCCGATGAACTGAGTAACCCGGTGAACGATTCCAAAAAGGCAAGAATTGTTTTTGAAGACAGCCTCCTTGCTTTTGAGAAAATGGACAGCGGGATGAAGCAGATCCTGTTCAACCTCCTTCATCGTCAACAAGAATTCGCGGGGTTCTTTTCTTACCTGGATTATCATGAAACTTTGCAGGACGCAGAACTGATTGACCTGGTCAGACAATTATTTAAGGATAAGATCTGTGCCGGCGCTGACCTTCCCGGGATCATAAGCCATTCACCTGTTGAACTGGCCTACAGCCTTTCACTGATCTCTGTAAAGGATATCTATTCCATTACGCCTCCCTGGGTGCTGCACCAGTTTCCTGCGGTTGACCCTATCATTTCAAAATTAACCAACCAGCCTTGCCCGCAAAACTGTGCTTATTGTTCTCAAAAGCTTGACCCGGTCAAAGCCCTGAAAAAATATTTTGGTCATGATGCCTTCAGGAAATTTGATGGCAAACCCCTCCAGGAAGATGCAGCCCGTGCTGCCGTTTATGGTAAGTCATTACTTGCCGTTTTTCCAACCGGCGGTGGCAAGTCCATCACTTTCCAGGTGCCTGCACTCATGAGCAGTGAAAATGAAAAAGCGCTGACCGTTATCATCTCTCCTTTACAATCGCTGATGAAGGACCAGGTGGATAACCTGCAATCCAAGCATGGCATCAATGATGCGGTCACCATCAACGGCCTGCTTGATCCTGTTGAACGGCAGTTCGCCATTGAAAGAATCAGTGGTACCAGCAAGGATGCCGCGCTGGCTAATATCCTCTATATCTCTCCCGAATCCCTGCGGTCCGTTACCATTGAAAGGTTGTTGCTGGGAAGAAAGATCGCGCGATTCGTAATTGATGAAGCGCACTGCTTTTCTTCATGGGGCCAGGATTTCAGGGTGGACTATCTATACATCGGCGATTTCATCAGGAACCTCCAGGAGAAGAAAAAGCTGCAGCATGCCATCCCGGTTTCCTGCTTTACTGCCACAGCTAAACAAAAAGTGATCGAGGATATCAAAGAATATTTCAGGAATAAACTGGGACTGGAACTCGAACTCTTTCATGCCAGCTCCACCCGCACCAACCTGAGTTATAAGGTCTTTAAAAAAGAGACGGATGAAGAAAAATACGCTGAGCTGAGAAGGCTGTTGGAAACCAAAGACTGTCCTACTATCGTTTATGTTTCCCGTACCAAAAAAGCCTATGACCTCGCGGAAGATCTTACAAGAGATGGTTTTCCCGCGAGTCCCTACCATGGTAAAATGGTCAAGGAGGAAAAGATCATCAACCAGGACAAGTTCATCAAAGGTGAAATCAGGATCATGGTGGCTACATCTGCCTTCGGCATGGGTGTGGACAAAGATGATGTAGGCATGGTGATCCATTACGATATCTCCGATTCACTGGAGAACTATGTACAGGAGGCTGGCAGGGCGGGAAGAAAAGAGGGGTTGGCCGCTGATTGTTATGTGCTGTTCAATGAAGATGACCTTGACAGGCATTTCCTTTTGCTCAACCAGACCAAACTGAATAGTAAGGAGATTAACCAGGTTTGGTCCGGCATCAAAAAACTGACGAAAACAAGAAACATTATCTGGAATTCAGCATTGGAGATTGCGAGAAAGGCGGGGTGGGATGAAAATATCAGGGATATCGAAACACGGGTGAATACGGCGATTGCCGCGCTTGAACAGGCGAATTTCCTGAAGAGAGGTCAGAATATGCCGCGCGTATATGCCAATGCCATTCTTACGCGGACAGCCCAGGAAGCTATTGACAAGATCAATGCATCTGAAAAGTTTGGTGAAGGCGAAAAGACCAATGCCATCCGTATCATTAAAAAACTTTTTTCCAGCAAGAACAAAAGCAGGGCTACGGAGGAAACAGCAGAATCAAGGGTTGATTATATTTCTGATCACCTGGGTATTCCAAAAGAAGATGTCATCTCGATCATACAAACCCTGAGAGAGGAGAAGATCCTTTCTGATGACAAGGATCTCACTGCCTTCATCAAAAAAACAGATAACAGCAACCGTTCGTTGTCCATACTGGAGGAATTCCGGCTGGTAGAACAATTTTTAATGGAACAACTCGATGAAAGCGTTTCCACACTGAACCTAAGAGAACTGAATGAAGCGGCTATTAAATCTGGCATCAGTACCTGCTCCCTGGCAAAGATCAGGACTCTCGTGAACTTCTGGGCAGTCAGAACCTGGATCAAAAAGAATAACCTGGAATATTCAAGGAATCATATTTCTATCCAGGTCCAGAAACCAAAGCATGAACTGAAAAGGAAAATGGAAGAGCGGCATCTCTGCGCCAGGTTCATTGTTGACTATCTTTTTAAAAGATCACAGGAGATCAAACAGGATAAAAAAGAAGAAGTGCTGGTGGACTTTTCCGTCCTGGAATTAATAAAAGCTTATCAAAAGCAGTCAAACCTGTTTGAACACATGGTGAATGCGGAAGACATCGAAGATGCCCTGTTATTTCTTTCAAGGATAGAAGCCATTACTATAGAAGGGGGCTTCATGGTAATTTATAACCGGCTTACCATTGAGAGGCTGCAGTCGAGCAGCTATGTGAAATACAAGGAGTCGGATTATTCAAAACTAAAAGAATTTTACGAGGCCAAAACGGCGCAGATCCATATCGTGGGGACTTATGCCAGGCAGATGATTGAAGATTATGAGAAGGCCCAGCAGTTTGTCAGCGATTATTTTAACCTCAACGAAAATTCCTTCCTGGACAAATACTTTGCCTCTGAAGAAAGAAAAAACCTGAAAAGGAATATCAGCAAGGGTAAATTCAAAAGGATCTTTGGTGATTTATCTCCCGCCCAAATGGAGATCATTGCTGACAATGTAAACAGCAGGATCGTGGTGGCTGCAGGCCCGGGCAGTGGTAAAACCAAACTGCTGGTGCATAAGCTGGCTTCCATTTTACTGACGGAGGATGTGAAGAGCGAACAACTGCTGATGCTCACTTTTTCCCGTGCGGCGGCCACTGAATTCAAAAAACGATTGCTTGACATCATAGGCAATGCAGCGCATTATGTGGAGATCCGCACTTTTCACTCTTATTGTTTTGACCTGCTGGGAAGAATGGGCAGTCTCACCGACTCCAAAAATGTGATCCAGCTTGCCATTCAAAAGATCAGGGATGGTGAAGTGGAGGCCTCGCGCATTACACGGACCGTTCTGGTGCTGGATGAAGCGCAGGACATGGGTCCTCATGATTTTGAACTCGTGCGCCTGCTTATGGAAAGGAATGAGGACATGCGCCTGATCCTGGTAGGCGATGATGACCAGAATATTTATGGATTCAGGAATTCTGATTCCGGTTATATGGAAAGGATCATCAATGATGGCGCGCAGCAATATGAGCTGAACATGAATTTCAGGAGCCGGGCCAACCTCGTTGATTTCTCCAACCAATGGGTGAATAAGATCCGTAAAAGATTAAAGAAGGGTTTGATTATAGCAAACCAGTTGGAACCTGGCCGGATCAGGATCACGCGTTATGCTTCACAGCACCTGGTTGAACCATTGGTGAATGATATCAGCAGGTCTGAGTTTACAGGAAGTACCTGCATTCTCACCCGCACCAATGAAGAAGCCTCTCTCATTGCCGGTCTGCTTGCACGAAAAGGGTATAATACCAGGCTGGTACAACATAATGATGGTTTCAGGTTGTATCACCTGAGTGAGTTCCGTTATTTTTCTGACCAGGTGTGTGGGAAGGAGGAGTCAGCTTTGATTGATGAAAGCGACTGGGAGGCAGGCAAACAAAAACTCGCTGAAGTGTATGCGGCCAGTAATAAACTATCCTGGTGCCAGGCAGTGATCAATGATTTTGAAAAAGTGAATCCCCAGAAAAAATACAAGTCGGACTGGAAGACCTTCCTGATGGAATCAGCCTGGGAGGATTTTCTAAGCGTCAGGGGTGATACGTTCTATGTGTCCACCATGCATAAGGCGAAAGGAAAGGAATTTGATAATGTGATCATCATACTTGACGGGTTTAACCCTGAGACTGATGAAGAGAAGCGGTTGTTGTATGTAGCTATTACCCGGGCGAAGTCTAACCTGGTGATCCATTACAATGGCAGTTACCTCGATAAGATGCTGGCAGACCAATTGCAGGTGACATTTGACAATACGGTTTACCAGTCGCCACCATTTCTGAATATTCCACTGACACATGAGAATGTGAACCTGGGCTATTTCGCGTTTGTGCAAAATCGTATTTACGGACTGCATGCGGGTACACAATTGATCCTACATGAGCAGGGGCTGGCGAATCAATCAGGACAGCTTGTGTTGAAATTCTCTAAAAAATTCATGGATAACCCTCAACTGCGGAATTACAGTTTGAAGTCGGCCAGGGTCAATTATAAAGTTTACTGGAAGGGGGAAGACAAAGAAAATGAGGTAGTCATTTTGTTGCCGGAGTTGGAGTATGAAAAAAAGTCTGAACCTTGATTTTTTGATTTGGGATTTGGAAGAAAAGGTTTGAATACACTTAATCGGGATACTGACTTTGAAGAATAATATCATCTTTATAAGCATATCTTTGTTTGCTTGAATAAAATGGAAAGGCAGTTAGGAATACTCTGCAGCCATCAATAAATCATTTACTAATCTTAAATTGAATCGTATGCCGAAAAAGACAGTAGAACCCAGGAAGAATAAACCTACCAAGAAAAAAAGCTCAGCCCAGAAAAAAGCGGATCCAAAGAAAAAAGCACGCAAATAGTTAAATGTTTTAAACCCGGTAAACAGCCGGGTTTTTGTTTATTAAAATTGAGGAATCGCAGAGGGCGCAAAGGCCAATGGCCAATGGCTAATGGCCATTAGCATTCCTCCCCAACTGGTTGTACTTCCTGAAAATATCCAACACCGCTTTATGTGGCAATCCATAAGCCTTATTGCCATTGATACCCTCCATGGTTTCAGCGGCCAGCATGGCGTTGACAATCGCTACTTCAGTTGCCATTACCGTCTCCTCGAACACTTCTTTGAACAGGTCATTCGG
>CAYWSQ010000019.1:0-27976 GCA_964460925.1 uncultured Flavisolibacter sp.
TACCGTTCTCTGGTAGCTGTAGCTTCAGCGAAGGCTACTTCCCGCCTTCCCGGCCTTGCCTTTTCATGTTTTGAATTTTTTCGCAATGCAGTAAGCACCGCATTATAATTTGGAACTTTCCATTGGTACCTGTGAAAGATCAAAGAATACAATGACACTACTTACCGCCTTGCCGCCTTCCCGGCCTTGCCTTTTTCTTTGAATGCCAAGAGAGCTGCTAGCTTCTAGCTGCTAGCACTTTATGCTACTATGCGGGAAATCAATTGAATTAAAAAGAATACAATAATGTAGGCCGTATGAGTTTGTAAGCAGCATACTACAAATTGGAATCCATCACTGGCAGCTGTAATACATCACAGAATTTCATGACTGTACTTACCGTCTTCGAGCCTTCCCGGCCTTGCCTTTTTTCTTATAAATATAGCAACCATCTTACCACCAATTTCAGTGACAAAATTCACACTCCAGGTTATAGGAATCGCTTTGCTAAGAATGCAAATTTGTAAAAGCAAATCATTAAACCTTAAAAAAACAGAAATGAAAAAATGATCATCGCGCTTATGGCGCTCTTTATTATCAGCAGCAAACTGCACGCCCAGGACATGCCCCTGATATCTGCCACAAATTTTAAAACCATCACCATAGGTGACAACATGGATGTTGTACTGATCAACGCAGCTGGAAAACAGGGAGATTTCAAACTCAACCCTTTGATCTCAGAAAAGCTGGATATCAGTATTGAAAATGGCAGGCTCTCGATCAGCAACCGTTTTCACAATCAAAAGGGAATTGTTTACCTGATGGTTGACGAGCTCGAGAAACTTGTGATTGGACAAAACAGCCATATCATCACCCATGGCATCCTGCAAAGTACAAGGCTGGCACTTTTTGTAAGCCAGGGAGCCAGCGCTCATATCAAATCACTCGGAAGTGTGAATGCATTCCCGACCGATGAGTCGGAGATCAGCGTGAACAAAATAGTTAACAAACCGGTTCTGCAGGCTAGCTTCTAAACGCAATCCAGCAAAAAGCAAAAAGCCTCCCTGAAGGGAGGCCTTTTTTTGTCCAGCCACTATTGGTAAGTTATTTGATAATATTTTTTTTCTGCATTAATACCCAGCGGTTGCGGTATCCTTTCAGGATTTTTTCCTCACTGCCATTGGTGATAGTGACAAAATAATTCGTGCCTTCTTCATCCTGCATTTCGAACAAAGTGGTAATATAAAAATCAGCGAACCTTTTTTTCAGATCCTGTTGCAGGCCGGCTGAAAGTTCTGATGGAAGGATCTGCCTGGCAGTTGTTACAAGCTTACCGGACTGGTCATACACAGCCGATTTTTTGATGCCGTTATGAACAAAGGAAGCGATATCGAAACCATTTCTTTTTTCCCATTTTACATCCTGTGCATTGGTGAAGGTGATAAAGAATTCCTGCATAACACTAACAGGAACCAGGTCGGTGGCAGATGCGCGGCCGGTAAATAACAAGGCGGCGGCAAGCAGGGTGGTGATTATTTGTTTCATACAAGTTGTTTAGGTGGTGATTGTTTGTTTGATAACACAAAACTGCATCACTCAAAACGGGGAGACAATCACTGTATGTATGAATTGTAGAATTTGCGGATGAAGCGCGTTAAGGCATTTTAACAATAAAGGAGGATTTAAACGCAAAGGGCGCAAAGGTTGGCGCAAAGTATAATCGAAAATTCTTTGCGTATTCTTTGCGCTCCTTCGCGAACTTTGCGGTAAAATTCAAACAAGAATTACAGCCTGATTTTGATCCCTCCATTCATCACAAAACCCTCCACAGGAGCATAGATATCCCTGAACTGTGGATTGTCCATCGTACCTGTATAAATCGTATCAAAACGCGTCTGACGGGTATTGGTAAAATTTTCAAAATTGATATAGACAGAAAATTTCTCCCAGATTTTTTCAGCCATAAAACCCATGATCCAGTAAGATTTTCCCATGGCGCCATCGTTCAGTTTTTGTGGGCTGAAATAATAGGCTTCCAGTCCCAGCTTCAGTTTTTCTTCCACTTCATACATCAGCACATTATTCAACCTGTGTCTTGCCGTGAGCGGCAGCCATGATTCCACATCATCAAAATGTGTATTGGCATCCGTGTAGGTATATCCTACAAAAAGCTTGAAATCACCGTAGACCAACTTCATATTGGTTTCCATGCCCTTCGTATCAATATGTCCTCTTGCATTAACAAATTCCAAAAAGCCACCAGGCACAAATGATAATACGAGCGGGCGATTGAGCCTGGTATAAAAAAACATATGATTCATGGAGAAATTCACAGCACCGATCCTTGTATTATAATTAATATCCCAATTACCCCCAAGCGATCTTTCATTTCTGGTGAGCGACTGGTTGATGGGTAATACATTCCTGAACTGGATGCGTTCTGATTCTTCAGTAAAAACGGTTGGTGTTTTATACCCTGCTCCACCACCAAGGCGTGAGGTGAAACGAGGCGAGAGCCTGAACATAGCTGATACACGAGGCAGGAATTCAAAACCATATTGTTTTACAAAATCTCCTCTTACACCGGCTTCCAGGGTAAATCGTTCCACCGGCGACCAGGCATTTTGCACAAATAATCCATAAGTATTATAATGATAATTCCTACGAGGACTGGAGGGCTGCTTTTTTTCCGCAAGATCATCGGTCAGCACATTCGCACCTAACACCCATTCTGCTTTCTGGCCGTGATGGTTCCAGGTGAGTTCCGAAAAAGATGACTGCTGCAGGGCTTCAAACCTTGCTGAAGGAATGAGGATCGTCCTGTCAAAGCGGGTATAACTGTTCTTGAACTGTAGCGAGGAATGTTCCCCGGTGCGGTGGGCCAGTCCAACATTCGTTGTTATCCTGCTGGTATTGTTTTCTTCAAAATATCCTGAACCACCATTTTTGATGTAATCAATATTTCCTCCGATACGGTCTTCACGGATAAAACTCACGCCTGCATCTGCTGTTGTGTTTTTGCCATAGAGGAAAAGACGGGGATGAATGGTAAGCCGGTTGGATTTAGGAATGGCAGTAAACCCGATTTTGGCGGGATCATAGGGTGATGTGCTGTTATGCGCGGCATACACAGTGACGCCTGCTTTACCATAACGCTCACTGTAAAATCCACTCAGGTCCAGTCCTCCAGCAGTTGTTCCGTTTGCAATAAAGTCAAGCACTCTTTTCTGTCCGGGTGTTTTGGAGATCAGGTTAACAAGGCCTGCGATTGCCCCGCCTCCATACAATGTGGAAGCCGAACCCTTGATTACTTCCACCTGCTTGAGGTCGAGTGGCGCTACCTGTAATATGCTGAGGCCACCGGCAAAACCGGAATACAAAGGATAACCGTCACGCAGGATCTGGGTGTACCTGCCATCGAGTCCCTGGATGCGGATCCCTGCATTGTAGGAAGTAGCAGAGGTTTGCTGCACCTGTATTCCTGTGCTTTCGCTAAGCAGCATGCGGATATCACCAGGTTTCATATTAGCCTTCTCAGCGAGTTCCTCACCCGAGATCACTTCCATGCGTGTAGGAGTGTTGGCAATAGTGCGGCTGGTGCGTGTGGTGGAGATAATGATTTCCTCTTCATGTCCATGATCATGGTCATCATCTTCCCGCAGATGCATATCTATGACCTGGATTTCTGTTTGTGGAAGGGTTACATCGATGATGATTTCCTCATAACCTACATAACTGATCCTGGCTTTATACCTGCCTGGTGCCAGATTGGTGAAGGTCACAATGCCCGCAGTATCGGCAATTCCTGTTTTACCACTATTCAAGATAGAGACATAGGCTTCAGGTAAGGGCAACCTGGTTTCCGTATCGCGGACCTGTAATTTGAATGTGTGCTGCGCATGGCTCATCATACTGATAGCCACAAGCAGCATTGATATAATCAGATGCTTCATTGATAAATTTTAAGTGCGGAAAAAATAAGATGACTGAAAAATTTCAGCCCAGCCGTGGAGGCTGGAAGCGTGGCCAGGTATAACCGGAGAATTTACATAGTTCCTGCCTGTTGATATGGGCAGGCTTTTTTTCCAGTATCAAAAAGGAAAACTGTAGCTGAGGAGTTGGAACCAGTGGATAATGGCAGGTGGTGCAGGAGAAAAAAGGAGAACAATTCCCTTCCGGTTCTTTTGAATGGCCTTCCAGTTGTTGTTCAGCTTCACACTCATCCATTTCGCAGCAGGGAATAAAGCTGCCGGCTGCAGTGATGATAAATAATAATATGGTAAACACCTGCTTCAATACCGCAAACATATCAAGTAAAAGTCATCAGCCAAAAGCCCCACTGCCGGGGTTCCTTGCTTTTTCCCGTAACCTACCCCCAGAATGTTAAAAACTCTTAATATTCCGGTAACCTGAACCCCCTACATTTGCTCCTCCTCCTTTAAAAAGCCATCCTGATCCTCTCTCCTCTGTCAGCTAAAAAAATCTCCATTACTGATTTAACGCGTATTATGAAGAAACATTTACATGCCTTCCTGGCATTGCTGACCATGTTTTGTATCAGCACTGCTACCGCCCAGAATTTTTCAGTGACATATAATTTCAGTGGTGTCAATACCAGTTCCGGCCGTACCGATCCCACCACCCCTCCTACTGCAACCGGTGTAAGCTTTGGCAGCTTTACAGCGGTGGGATCAATGAGCGCCAATCCTAATGCGGGAGGACGCTTCAGCTTCACTAACCAATCTCTTGGTGCAACAACAGGCAGTGATGTGTTTACCGGCAGCCTGGATCCTGACAAGTATTATTCTGTCACCATTACCCCTCAAACTTATTATACGATCGACCTGTCGGCCATCGTATTTACCCTGCAGCGTTCCGGCACAGGCATCCGCCAGTACGCGGTAAGGTCAAGCATCGATGGTTTTGCTTCCAATCTTCCTGCGAGCATTGATCCTGCCAATTCCAATCTCAGTGTTGTGGCGGGAAATATTTTCCAGGTGTCCGACGGAACTACTTCCGCCAACGAGGGAAGTAAAATCACCCTGGATGCAGGCAGCTTTACCAATCTTGCCGCTCCGGTTACCTTCCGTTTTTATGGGTTCAACGCAGAAGCAAGCGGTGGCACCTTCAGCATCGATAATGTAAATTTTTCTGGAAGCGCCACTATTTCACCAACAGCTCCCCAGCTTAGCGTATTACCTTCTTCATTGAACTTTCCTGCAACTGCGATCTCCAATACATCGGCAGCACTGAGCTATACGGTGACCGGTGAAAATCTCAGTGGCCAGGTGGATTTGACAACTGCTGCACCTTATACCATTTCCACAGAAGAGAATGGCACCTATACTACCTCTCTCAGTCTCCTGGCTGCAGATGTTGCCACACCCAAAATCATTTACGTAAAATTCTCTCCCTCTGGTACAGGAATCTTCAATGGCACCATCACACATAGCAGTACGGGTGCGGCCAATGTCGTTGTTACTACCAGCGGACAGGGTATCGATCCTTCGATTCTCAGTTTTGATTTTAATGCCTGTGCCAATGGCGGTGCGCCGGGTTCGGGCTTCACAACCTATAGTGTTACGGGTTCACAGAACTGGACCTGCACCAGCTTCGGCCGCGACGGTTCCAATGGCGTAAACATCAACGGATATTCCGGCGGTCCCCAGGAAAATGATGACTGGTTGATCTCTCCTCCATTGAGCATTGGATCACTCAACCTTCCGGTGCTTCGCTTCTGGAGTCGTGGTGAATTTGCAGGCACAAGCTTGCAACTACTGGTATCTACTGATTACAGTGGTACCGGTGATCCCAACAACGCCAACTGGACCGTACTGGAAGCTAACTTCCCTCCACTCACCAATACCTGGACCATGAGCGATGGCATTAACCTGTCAGCTTATAAAAATGCACCGCAGGTCTACATCGCCTTCCGCTATATTTCTTCTGTGGAAGATGGAGCTCCACGCTGGACGGTTGATGATGTGGACATCTCTGACAGGTCCATGCTGTTGAGTGTATTTCCTTCTTCTGCTTCCTTTGGTGAAGCTTCAGAAGGAAGCTTTAGCCCCAGCAACCGTATCAGTCTTCAGTCATTTGGTTATGGTGACCTCACCGTTACTGCTCCTGCTAATTTCCAGGTATCAATTGACAGTCTCACAGGCTTTACAACATCCATTATCATTCCTTTGGCAACTGCTGAAGCAGGAACGGTATTGTATGCTCGCTTTGCTCCCACAACCAAGGCATTAAGTTTAGAAGGTTATGTCAACATCACCGGCACTGGTCTTGATTCAGCAACCGTATTGCTTACAGGAACTTCCTATCCAAAAGATGAAACCTTTGATGCGGGCACATACAACCTGAGTTTCTTTGGATCCAATCCAACCAATAATCCCACACCTCAAAAGATCGCAACGCAACTGGATAATATCGAAACAGTCATGGAAAGGCTGAACCTGGATATTGTAGGTGTGCAGGAAGTTTCGAGCGATGTGGTTTTCGATTCACTAGTGAACAGGCTTCCCCGTCATAAGGGTTTTCTTTCTCCACGCTGGTCTTATTCATTTGAAGCGCCGGATCCAAATTTCCCACCGCAAAAGATTGGCTTTATCTATGACAGCACAACGGCTGTACTGGTGGAAGAACGTGTGATGTTTGCAAACTTGTACGATAGTGTACGCAATGGCTACCCTGATAAGCTGCCCTCCTATCCCGGCGGAACTCCTCAAAGTTTCTGGGCTTCGGGCAGGCTGCCTTACATGGCAACATTCAATGTTATGGTTGATGGCGCATCAAGAACGGTGAGAGTTGTGGTGATCCATGCCAAATCCGCATCTGACCAAAGCAGTTACAACCGCAGGATCTATGATGTGCAGGTACTGAAAGATTCTCTTGACGCCTGGTATGCCGGTGATCATGTGATTGTTCTCGGTGATTATAACGATCGCCTTGCAGGTACGATTTATGGTGGCAGCGGCGCAACATCCCCTTACAAACCATTTGTGGATGATAATGCGGATTATGCCGCCCTTACTTATACGCTTGACCAGGCAGGTGCCACCAGCTTTATTGGTGGAACAGGACTGATCGATCATATCATTGTTACCAATGAGTTCAACCCTCTTTATATCCAGGGTTCAACAACCATTGAAGATCCCAGGTCGTATATTTCAGGTTACAGTGCTACTACCGCTTCTGACCATTTACCGCTCTATGTCCGTTTCCTCTTCCCGCAGGATGCGCCATTGCCGGTAACACTCCTGGACTTCAATGCCATGCCACAGGGAGATAAGGTAAAAGTTACGTGGACCACCGCTACTGAAACCAATAACAGCCATTTTGTGATTGAGCGTTCCGCAGATGGATTTGTTTATTCAGCTATCGGAACAGTGGCAGGCCAGGTAAACAGTTCGGAGATCCAACATTACAATTTTATTGACCACTCACCAATGAAGGGAAGCAATTACTACAGGCTGCGCCAGGTAGATGTGGATGGGCAGTTCACTCATTCAGGAACTGTACGCGTGGTAATAGGGAAGGCAGACGTTTTAAAACTTTCTCCCAATCCTTCACGCGGATTGCTCACCATTGAACGCAGCAGCGGTGAACAGCCGATTGAAGTGAAGGTGGTGAACATGGCTGGTTATCTTTTGTATAGCAGGCAACATTCGGGCAACCAGTTCCAGGTTAATCTTTCCGCTTTACCGGCCGGTGTGTACGTGTTGAAGATTGGTGAAGAAAGCAGGCAGGTGATGATACAGAGATAGCCCCGCCCCTCTTTAATAATTGAAATGTTTTTAAATGAAAGGCCCCTGGTTGCAGGGGCTTTTTAATTTAGCATTTGCAGAACCCCGCTTAGCCCTTGCTTCCATGACTCTTCAATTGTGCAAATGATGATCATCAGTCAAGGGCTTGATATTTATCAATGGTATTTCTTACCATGACGCAAGTTTGCCCCATGCTTATTAATATAGCTTTGCACTATGGATACAACTATACAGGCGGAATATTCCCTGCACGGGCATCAAAATAATTTTCTCACCTAAAACAATTTTATATGAAACTATTAGATAAAAAAGTGGCGATCGTAACAGGTGCCGGATCAGGCATTGGAAAAGCAACTGCTTTTTTGATGGCCAGGGAAGGTGCGAAGGTGCTAGTATCTGATATAAATGCGGAACATGGAAATGAAGCAGTGGAAGAGATCAAAAAAGCCGGTGGTGATGCATTCTTTGTGAAAGCGGATACCTCGAAAGCAGGCGACAATGAAGCGCTGGTTGCTGCCACAGTTAAACAATATGGAGGACTTGACATTGCCGTGAACAATGCTGGTATTGGTGGCCCATTAGGGTTAACAGGTGAATACCCGCTTGATGGCTGGCAAAAAGTAATTGATATCAACCTCTCAGGTGTATTCTATGGACTACGTTACCAGCTTCCGGCCATGAAAGAGAAAGGCGGCAGTATCATTAACGTTGCTTCCATCCTGGGTATGGCCGGCACCAGGCTCTCACCAGCCTATGTGGCAGCCAAACATGGTGTGGTTGGCCTCACAAAAGCAGCAGCGCTTGAATATGCTGATAAAAAGATCCGTATCAATTCCATCGGGCCGGGTTATATCAAAACACCTCTGGTGATGAATGCGCTTGATGAGCCAACACTTAATGCGCTTGTAGGCCTGCACCCGATCGGCCGCCTGGGTGAATCCGAAGAAATTGCGGAACTGATCCTCTGGCTGGCCTCACCCAAATCTTCTTTCGTAACAGGAGCTTATTATCCTGCTGATGGTGGCTACCTGGCACAATAATGTTTAAGGGTTAATGATAAAGGCCGGTGGCAATTGAGCTGCCGGCTTTTTTGTTTCTAAGAACCAGGAATATTTTTCTGGGTGCTGACCTGGGATCTGAATTTTATAAAATTCCATATCAAGGCTAATATGAAGGGAAGATTTACTATCAGTGTGAATTTTATTTCTTCATCTGATCCAACAGTTTGAAATTCTACAAACGACTTGGTGAGGACTATAGCAATGAAACTTCCGGGTAATAAAAACCAGGCAAGAGCGGAAAGTAATGAATTAGAGCGGATGGTATGGTACCGGTTCAAAAACAGTGTCAGGGTAAGTAAACTCATGATGGCTCCATATATCAGGATCATAATGATAGTCATTCCAATTACTGATTCACCAGTAAGCCATTCACTTTCATAATCCTTGTTGTCAATCCAGGCAGTAACCAACATTACCGGGAATAATATAATGGAGGGATATATGGCTGACCTTATATAATAATTCGTAAGATTCATATAATTGATTCTACGGGATGTAATTCACTCAATTCAGAAGATATTTTCGATTACATTGAGTTGTTCAAACTGTCCACAAAAAATATCTTATGAGCATTGTAAAATCAGCCAGCACTTGTCAAACCGTTGGCTTTTCAGATCGTCTTTCCTGATCCAGAAATAAAGACGGCCGGCATCTCCCCACATCATACCCGCTTCTTCATTGCTGCCAACCTGGAACAGGAGGATCCAGTTGTCTTTATTTTTCTCCAGTTCTTTGGCTCTTGGATCATTGTATCCTGAACCATCCCCACAGTAAAGTCCATTGGTGACCAGTTCACATTCCAGTTCCATTGGCCCCTGGATATTATCCGAATGTCCAAGGAGTTTGTTCGTTTCACCGGTCAGTTCATCAACCAGGTCAAAATAGCTATCCATCTCCTTTGGTGAAAGTCTTTTTGAAACATAACCCTGCTGCCAGTTGGGCAGACTTACATCGGGAAGAAAGAATAGCCTGCATGGGGAATACCTCGAATATTCTTTCAGGCCGGCTGGAAATTTTTGCCTTGACAATTCTTTTGGGTTCCTTTCATAATAATATACTTTGAATTTATCCTTGTCCTTGAAATCAAAACGCCAGGCCTCCTGCTCTGCAGAGGCTTTCATGAGTTTAAACCTGTTTGCTTAGCCCTAATCGGAAAGTAAATAAGAAGGTTAATGTTTCAAAGTAGTTGAGAAAAAAGAAAAATGTCAAACTCCGTTCAGTAGTAAACTCCAAGTTAATTGTGGTGGCTTTTATCCTGCATTTTCGTAAGCCTTTTTAATCCATTCCATTACTTCTTTATCAATATCACTTACGCTGGCAAGATTGATTTTATGCGAACACATAGAGTTAGGTTTTTCTGCTTCTAGTTTCCCTTTTGGTTCCTGCCCTTTTAAATTAATACCAACTTCAAAACGGGTTTTGGTGGCAGGATTTAAAGTTGAAAATTGTTTCTTGCGTCTCAAACTTACATAAGTATTCTTGGGAGCGATTTCAATGTCGTTTCCAAATGATTGAATTTCGGAAAGAAGTTTGTCGTAAATGGGTTTCAAATGTTCCTTTCCCTTATACTGGCTGGTGATCAGGTCATCTTTATTTTCTACCGAACCCGCATCGCTCTCGTTGGCTTTGTGCGCCACAAGATTAGCAAATCCGTGGGTAAACTGGTGTTGTTCTTTCAGAAATTTTATAATATCCCCGTGTTTTGCAAAATTCTGCTGTTTAACAATGTCAATCCATTGTTCCAATGATTTACCTGTGTTTTTGTGCAGGTTTTCAATCATGGTTTGTGTTGCTTTGTCCATATGATTGCGAGTTTATGTCCTAACAAAAGGTTCACATCAATTTTTAAGTTGAAGAAACATTACTGTATTCCTGCCTTGAAGTTAGATAATTTAAGCACATTTAAAGGTCGTTCCTGGCAATACAATCTCACCAACAACAGAACTTCAGCCTTGTTCATTTTTCCTACTTTAAGTTATGAGACCTTTCAACTTTAAGTGAAAAAGCAGCGTAAACTTGCTTTAGTTGTTGGTGTACCAGGATGAAAGGAAAGTAAAGTTTAATTTATTAACACAACAAAGGCCCCCAAACCAGTTGGCAATAAACCTTTTTTTTTTCAGGTTCACAACTCCACCTTCGGCAACAGTTCTTTGTTGATCCATACCGATACAGAACCTCCAGGGCAATAAAACTCCGCTTCGCCATTCTCGTCAATGATAATTTCCTGCATTTCGTGCTGCAGGGCATCTACAAAGGTTTTTCCAATGTGCCGCTGGCCCACAAACATATGTTTGTTGCCTGGGTCGCCGTTGGAAAGTACAACTGCACAGCCGCTGAAGGGCACATCGTCCTCTCCTTCTCTTGTCCAGCCAATGCAGGTGGGATGGTCAAAGTAATTGTGCTCTGTGCCATAGGAAGCTTCTTTGCGCAGCCTGCACAATACAGGCAGGATTGTCATGGCTGGCATCACCACATGATGTTCTCCGCCGTCCTGTCCCCTGTCGACATATTCGGCGCTGTAGAGGTCGGGGTAAAAAATGCAGGGATAGCCTTTTTCCCGCAATAAAATCAGCGCATAGGCAATGGGCTGAAACCAGGGCTCGACCGGTGCTTCCAGGGCTTGCAGCGGCTGGGTATCGTGGTTGGATACCAGCGTTACCGCCAGGTGTGGATGCGACTGAACCAGGGTACCATCAAAAATGGTTTGCATATCAAACCCGCTGCCGCTGCGGGAAGCGGTATGAAAGCGGTTTTGCAGAGGCGCATCAAACAGCGACACTTTCCCATCGGTGGCAGCGATGTATTGCTCCAGCACCGGTAAATTGCCAGGTTCCCAGAATTCGGCAACGGTAAACATTTCCTTGCCCGTCAATCCGCGCATGTAACCCAGCCACTCGTTGTAAAATTGTGGTGCGATATGCTTTACGGCATCCAGCCGCATGCCGTCAAAATTTGTAGTGTCGTGATACCATTTTCCCCAGCGTTTTAATTCTTCCCGCACGGCAGGATTGCGAAACTCTACATCACAGAACATCAGGTAATCGAAATTTCCTTTTTCGTCCGTCACCATTTGCTCCCAGTCGGGAAAATGGTTTTGAATGTTGAAGATCGCCGTTTCATTATTGCCATGGTCATAGTCCACACCGGAAAAACAAGTGTGATCCCACTGGAAAGTTGAGTATTTACCTTTTCGGGCAGGGTAAGTAAAACGTGTGAATGCTTCAATCTGGTAGGGTTCACAAATAGGTTCGTTGCGATTGTCAGGGTTCATCTTCACTACTTCGATTGTTTCCGTTTCATCGGCGCCTCCCAGGTGATTGAGCACAATGTCCACATACACCTGTATGTTGTGCTGGTGCAGGGTTTCAATAGCTTCAAGATATTCCTGCCGAGTGCCGTACTTGGTACGTACGCTTCCTTTGCTTTCAAATTCGCCCAGGTCATACAAATCATATACATCGTAGCCGATTGAATGGGAGCCCTCGGTTCCTTTATAGGCAGGAGGCAGCCAAACGGCATTGATGCCAATAGAAGCAAGCTTAGGTGCCGCCTCTTTGACTTTTGTCCATAAGCTGCCATCGTTGGGGTAATACCAGTGAAAGTATTGGATCATTGTACCGTTCTGCATTGAGCTGGATATGTTTGTTTAAATTATAACAAAAATGGGCTTTATGTGAAATCATTTCTTGTAACAACCTGCTATTTGGAAAAAATGATAGGTTAATCACAATATCAACTGGAGCAACCATTACCAGACACCGGGATGGACTGTTAAAGTTACGGCCCCAACTTACTGAAGGTACATGTAAGTGATTTAGCGAATGGTATTGACGTTATAACTTGATGCCTATGTTGGTGTTAGCCTCTGAAGAAGATTATACTTTTGTACCTTGGCTCTTAGATGAAAAGTCAATATGATAATTTTCCAGAGTTCTATCATTTGGATTCAGATGCTTAATCTAATTTTAAGCTTAATGAACTTTCTTTCGATCCATAAAAACCGGTTCTGAAATAAATTAAATCGCCATCAATTCTATCCAGGAGAATTATTGGCTCCTTTTTTCCTAAAATCTTTAATCTCAAGGTTTTTAGATTTATTACCCCCACTTTGAACCCGGTACTTAGCCAGGATCTTACCATTACCGGGACAAAAATCAGCTCTCCATGAAAAATTGGAGGTTCCGAGAAGAAGTAATCGAACAAATCCTTTCCATCAATTATGATTTTTCCAATCCTTGGTCCTCTTTGTCCAACTTCAACAAAATCATCGAAAAGAATTTCATAACCTTTATAATGATAAGTATTTCTATTTGCCCATGACAACATACTAGTTTTTTTTGGTGCCGTAGTTGGTGTTAGCTTCTGAAGAAGATTTTTCTCTTGTACCCTCACATCAACAGCTGAACTTCAACCAGGTCATCCTATCCTTTGAGTAATAGGTTATTTAAATATTAGTGAGATCAGACAGATCTTCAATCATTTGTTGGTATAAATGATTGAAAGAAAAGTGCTGTATAAAAAATAACACCAACTAAAACATGAAAAATATCAAAACAACTATATTCCAATAAGTATTTCTATTATTGCTTGGGTTGATAAGATTGGTATTTGTAGTAGCATTTTAATCATATTTTATTAGGTTTCCATTCTTAAATGACATTGTTCAATTAATTTCAATAATGTTTCATTTGAAAACCGTCCTCATTAAGATTTAACAGTGACTATTTTGATCGGTTCGACAGCTTAGTTGAGCCCGGTGAGTTTGATCAGGAGGATAGTTTCTCAACGCCACTCCCGATTACACCTGAAAAAACATTGCTTGAAAAAATTGAAGGTGACATTCATATCAAAACTGTTGTTTCTGACAAAAACAATGAGGACTACTACAAAATGATGATGGAGATATGGAAATTATCCGAATACCGCAAAAGTTTATCGTCATCGAAGCCTGAACAAGAATGGTTAGATGAATGCGAAAGCAACTACTCCAATACTATTTTAAGTTATATCCAATCCTCTGCATATTTAACCAACTCTTCACTCTATCCAGCTAAAGAAGATATTGTCAAATTCATTAAAAAGGAAATGGATTTTTCAAAAGAGGAAATAGTGTCCTTCATGCTGAACACACTTTTATCTAACCAAAAATAACCTCGTAGTTATAATTACCCGTGAGATAGTTTCTCATCATTAATTCCTGCACAAAGTTCGGCTATTGGGCTACTGGAGCGGCAAAGAAATTCCGGCATAATGAATAGCTGTCCCGCATTGATAAGATACTATTTATTCCGTTGCTTCTTTGCCTTGATCGCCCAAAGCCGGGTACAGTTCCATAATTAATTTTTCAATCTTTTAAACATTGAGTTATGGAACAGCAAACAATGAAATTGCAGGAATGGACAAAAGCGGCAGAAGTGGAACTCATTTACAAATCGAAAGTAAAGGCTTCTGAAAGACCTATGATCAGAGATTCGAAAGATACCTGCAATATACTCCGCCAGGTATGGAATGAGAACAAAATTGAAATGCAGGAAGAATTTAAAGTGTTATTGCTTAACCGAGGCAATAAGGTGATTGGTGTGTACGATGCATCTGCTGGTGGAATTTCAGGAACCGTAGCAGACCCCAGGTTGATACTCGCCGTAGCCATTAAAACATTAGCGGTAAGTATTATTTTATCTCACAATCATCCTTCCGGAAACCTAAAACCAAGCCGGGCTGATGAAGAATTGACTGTAAAGATTAAAGAAGCAGCAAGGTACCATGACATAAAAGTGCTTGATCATCTTATTATTACCAGCGAGGCTTATTACAGCTTTGCGGACGAGGGACTTATATAAGTCCCTCTAAACCACTCTATTTCATTCTTTTACTCAAAAATTGCTATTTTGAGGAATGACATTTGAGGAAATACTTTTACATTTTAAAACGGCTAAACCCCTTCTACTTTTGCGGGCCAAGAATGCGCCGTTTATTATTTCCTTTTTCTATAAAGTTTTTTCAGATGCAAATGTTACAACTATCTCGAACAGTGAATTGAGAAGCAAGCTGGAGGGTTACATGGAAGAGCTGTCTTATGAAGAAAAAGACGATGAACTCGATGCAGAAACGCTATTTGATGATTTCTCAGTAAGAGCAGCACAATATATAGACAAATGAAGTAACAACGGCTTTCTCAGTAAGTATCCTAACGATGATGGAGAAGACCTGCATGAATTAACTCCCGACACGAGAAAAGTATTAAAATGGCTGGGAGAATTGGAAAAACGAGAACATATTGGAACGAACAGTAAGTTCAGGGATATTTTTTTCAAGCTCCAGAAGATCATTGAACAAACAAATGAAAACGTCGAAGCAAGGATTGAAGAACTCAACAAGAAAAAGTGGGAAATTCATTTTTTAAATCTCCACTATACCGCTTTTTGTTGCTTTGGCTATAAGCATTGCCGTATTGGCGGCATCAAATTTCTCAATTAGGCTCTTCCGATGTGCATTTACCGTAGGAACACTGATAAAAAGCTTGGCTGCTATTTCTGCATTGGTAAGCCCTTCAGCAATGAGTTGCAACACTTCTTTCTCCCGCCGGGTAATTTCCGGGGTTCCATCAGTTGTTTCCAGGAGAGATTGCCCCGCTTCAAAGCTTAAAAATGTTTTTCCCAGCCTTACGGTAGTAATGGCATGCAGTATTTCTTGTTTGCTTGCATTTTTCAGTACATACCCCATTGCTCCATTATCCATCATATTTCGAATAACGGGCTGTTGATAATAGGTGCTTAGGCCAAGAATACTCACGGCTGGAAACTGTTCACTCACTTCTTTACAAAGATCAACCCCGCTTTTGTCAGGAAGATTGATATCCATGAAGAGGATATCGGGTTGTTGATGTTTCAGGAAAGCCAGGCAAGAGGCAGCGTTCATGGCATGTCCCATCCATTCCATATTTTTTTCATTTTGTAACATAGAACGAATTCCCTCTATCACCAGGTAGTGGTCGTCAACAATAAAAAGTTTTGTTATCATGACAGGGGGATTTCTATTAACACTGACGTTCCTTTACCCGGCTCCGAATTCAGGTCGATTTTCCCTTTCAGAAAATCCACCCGGTTTTGGATATTGCTCCAGCCTATACCTTGAGCGTTTTGCAACGAACTGGTATCAAATCCCTTTCCATTATCCTCTACAGTTACAGACAACATATTATCCTCTTGCGAAGCATTTACCTGTACCAGTACTTTTTGAGCACTGGCGTGCCTGATCGCATTATGTACCAATTCCTGGATAATGCGATAAATCGTTACAGCGGTGGTTTGATCTATGACCATATTTTGCATTTCAATAGACTGATAAGTAGTTTTCACTGCGCCACTACGGTCTATTTCGCTGCAAAATGTCTTCAATGCCACGTTCAGCCCATATTTCAACAGCATTTCGGGCATCATGTTGTGGGCTACACGGCGCATTTCCCTGATGGAGCTGTCCAGCATATCAATGCTGCGCTCAAAGGCCTGCGCATTGTCAGGCGTGAGTATTAGATTTTCTTTCATATTTTGAAACGAGTGTTTAATACCGCTTAACATACCTCCCAGTCCATCGTGCAGGTCTTTTGCCAACCTGGTACGCTCCTGCTCCTCGCCCTTGAGAATGGATTGAGTGGCTGTAAGTTGTTTTTCATTTTCTAGTTCTTCGATTTTTGCCTGCTGTAGCTTTTGCTTATGCCAGTAATTCCGGTACCCCAATAAAGAGATAATGATCAGTGCCACAGCACTACCCAGGAAGATGTAGTTGAGCGTATTTTTTTTCTTGATCTGTTCTTCTTGTAACAGTATTTGAGATTGTTTTTTTTGAGTCTCATACTTTGCTTCCAGTTCAGAAAATTGTTTGGCTTTCTCTCCAATCATTATGGAATCGTTTACAGCAATGAATTTTTCCGCGTACAGCATTGCCTCTTCGTATTGCCCCAATTTGTTATTCAACTGGTACATCGTTGTATAAAAACTCCTTTTCTCCGTCAGGTCTTCACTCTTTTCATAGTAGGGTTTGGTTATTTCCATAAACTTCCTAGCCTGGTCATACTGCTGTTGATGCATGGCAATAAGCCCCAGTTGTTTATTGGCATGAGCTGTGCCTGATATGGAATTTATTTTTGCAGCGAGTTGTAAACTCTTGTTTGCAAAAATTGCTGATGAGTCAATTTTTCCTAATAAAAAAAATTCTTCTGAAATGTTTTGATAGCAACTTTGCACCGATTCTCTCGTGCCTTTGCCTTGCTCCATTTGGGTCAAAAAAGCCAGCCGTACCCGGAGCGCTTTTTCTATAAAGTCCTGTTCATGAAAATTATCGGCCTTTTGCTGCATATAATAAGCCAATGCATCAGCCGCTGCCGGGCTATTGTACTTTTGGTTGATGGCAATAGCCTTGTCTATATATTCTTCCGCTTTAGGTAAGTTTCCGAGCGAATTAAATACTGCACTAAAATTGGAATAGAGATCCGCTTTTTTTCTATCCAGAAAATTTTCGGTAACAGATGATGTTGCAAGCACCTCCGGGTCACTAAAAGCATCCTGGGCTTTTGTATAGTAGTAGATACAACTGTCATACTCGCCCCTATAATATTTTACATTGCCCATATTATAGCAAATGCCACCGTACAAGTACAGGTTATTGGCTGCTTGTGCATACTGTATGGACAGGTAATAATTGTGCAAAGAGTTGTCGGGGTCGCTAGAATAATTATACCAGATGCCCAATAACCGGTAGCAGTTGGCAATAGTGTACGCATCTTTCAGTTTCAAACTTTTTCCAAGGGCCTCTTCGAGCAGTTGACGTGATAGGGAGCTGTCAACTTCCAGCAGGTCATAACCCAGGTCTTTCAGTTGGTTTACATGGGTGGTGTCCACAGGGGTATTTCTGATCTGTATTATTTTTTGTGCTACCGCCTGTTTGTCCCATAATAAGGAGTCGCCCAGCTTTTGCGATTGCGTTTGAACAATACAGCAAAAACATAACAAGATTATCATAATCAACTTTATTCCCATAAATCCAAAAGTCTTTTTCTTGCACAAAATGACAAATTTTCCACTACGCAATACCCCCTCTTTTTTAATGATTTAGCCTTCTCAAAAATCATCATTTTTAACAATAAGAATGTTGCCGGTAAGGATAGAAATTTGACTTCAAAAATACTGAAAATGAAGCCGTTGTTATCCATTATAGTAGGTTGTCTTTTCGCTTTTTCCTCTATGGCGCAAACCAAGCCCAAACAAAAGGCTCCCACTCAAAAAGAGATGGAGGCAATGATGAAGGAAAGCCAGAAAATGATAGATGAACTAAGCGAAGAAGATAAAAAAATGATGGACAGTCTGGGTATTAAAATGCCCAATTTTAAAAATACACCCAAAGTTTCTGATAAGCAACTTGCACAGGCATGGGAAGATGAAAACCGGGTAGTGCCCAAGCGGGATGCCACAAGGATTGCTGCCATACCCAAAGGTGTTACCGGCGCCCGCATGGAAACCTATATTGCCACCATCCAAAAGAAAATGATGACCACGCTGGATGCCGGGCTGATAAAAACGGGCGATAAGGTTTTTAACTACATCCAGTCCAATAGTAACAATAGTGCAGAGGCAGGCAATATGGCTGCAGCGCTTTGGATAATAGACAAACCCCAAATGGCTATGTATGTGTTGGGAAAAGTTATCACCAATGACCCTTCCAATACAGATAATCTCAGCAACTATGCTGCCATGCTCTCCATGCAGGGGGCACAGCATCTGGCTATTCCCATTCTTGACAATCTCAATGTGAAATTCCCCAACAACAGTACCCTGCTCAATAACCTGGGGCAGGCCTGGCTGGGGTTGGGTGAACTGCTAAAAGCTGAAGAGTATTTAAACAAGGCCTTGGTGTTGTACCCTTTGCACCCACAAGCTAATATGGCAAAAGCGGCTATTGCTGAAAGCAAAGGCAATAAAGAAAAAGCGAAAGAAGCCATAAAAAAATCCATGCAGCATGCCTATACCCCGGAAAAGGAAGAAAAACTGGCAAAGCTGGGTGAAAAAGTATCATATACGAAATATATATTGCCACCACGCCGCAAAACAGATGCTTTGAACCTGGACGGATTTCGTTCTCCATTTTTTCCCATGAGTTCCCGGGGATGTATCAATGCCGAAATAGAATGGAAGGCATTTTATGAACAGATAGATGACAAAATAAACAGCTTATCAAAACTGCGGGAAGATGCTGAGGATGCTGCCCTGAAGGGAAAAGAACAAAGGATGAATAAAAACCTGGCTTACATAAAAGCTGCACAGGTAAATGCTGGTGCAGGGCAAATGCTGGCAGTACCCATGTACGCCATCAGGGCTACAAAAAAATTAAAAGCAACCCTGGATTTGGTGCAACGAAAAATGGAAGCCTATAACAGCCGGTTGGCACTTTACACACAGGAATCCATGCAACTCAAAAAGGCTTACGATGAGGAAATGAAAAAACTGAGAAAGGAAGACGAAGCCCAAACCGGAGATCACCGGGGGAATGAAGCCTATTGCCCCAAATACCGGGCTGCTACGGATAAATACCTCAAAGACATTAATGGCAAATTACAGGCGCTATACCTGGATGCATTGACACTGAAAAAAGAAATGATCAATGAATCGGCTCACTATGCCCTGTATATGATGTGGCCAGATGAGTTCCAGGTAGCAAAATATGATTACCAGATAGAATGGCTCCATTTCCTGAAAAAAGGTTTTGGTGCACCCGCTTATGGTTCAGGCTTCCCTTTTGTTTCCATCACACTCAATGAATATTCATGTAATAAAGATTTCAAAGACGAACCGGAGCTAACCAAACTGCAAAAATTTGACGATGTACATTGTGAATACCATAGTAAGCTGGATTGGGAGTTTATGAAAATTACAAATGATTGCAGCCGTATGACCACCGAGATTGATGTGGATTTTTTCGAGTATGTCCGCAAGGATGATTTTGAGCAGGCCGAGGGTGATACTTATGTGAGCAGTACCATAAAAATAAGCGCAAAGAAAAAACTGGGAACTGACAAAGATCTGGGACCTGTGAAGATAGGAGCCGAAGCTGGTGTAGGCGTAGAAATAGAAAGGGATCGCAACGGAACCAAAGAAGTAACGATTGTGGGGGGGGCAAATGTTACTGCAACTACGGATGTACTTGATAATGGAGCTCCGGGGCAAGACGGTGCTCCCGGGAAAGGCTATATTGAAAGGAGTGTATCCATTGGTGTGGAAGGTCGCATCGGTATTATAAGCAGACAGGTCAGCGTTTCCGGAACAGGGGTATTAAGCGGTGTAACGGTTACAAAATTTTAAAGAATAAAAGATGAAAACAATAATAATACAATTTTTGTGCTGGATAATGCTTGTAAGCTGCTCTGCGGAAGCGCAGCAAAAGCAATCATTTGACATCGTATCCTACAAAACACCCTCGGGCTGGAAGCAGTCTTCCAGCAATGAAACTGTTTCATTGAGCAAAGAAGATAAGAACGGAAATTACTGTGTAATCACCCTCTGCAAATCGGTGGAAGCCGGAACTGATGCACAAGCCAACTTTAACCTGAGTTGGGAAAATATGGCGCAGCAAAATCTTGGAGCAGGAACAGCCACTATGCAACCAGGAACTTCCGACAATGGCTGGGAAACACGCATGGGTTCTGCCCCTTTTGAAAAAGATGGATTAAGTGGTACGGTCATCCTGGTAAACAGTTCTAAAAACAACAGGATGGTGAATATATTAATCCTCACCAACACGGATAAGTTTCAGAAAGAAATGGAGAACTTCCTGGAATTTGTTACGCTAAAGCAAAATTCAGCAACAAAAGACAAGGCTACAGTACCAGCAACTCCTACCTCTTCAGGCAATAGTAAAAGCAAACCCGGGTTGTGGTCTTTGACCAGGTATATTTCATGGGATGCAACTGACCCGCTTGCCATGCAGCGAACCATTACCGATTATTATGTCATCTATCCTAATGGCGACTATTATCCCAATGTGCCACATGAAGGACTGACAAACTTTGATAAATCCTATCATCCTGAATCATGGGGCCGGTTTACAATAAATGGAACAAAAGGAAAATTCAAAAACAAATACAATGATATAGCCGTTACAAAAAGATCAGCCACCAAAATGGACAGGGATGGTTACACAGCCAGCTTTCACAAATGCCTTGATGTAGATGGTTTGCAAATTGAAGGAGCCTATACGCATGTTGCGCCAAACTGGGGTAAAGACCCGAAATTGAACTACCTCGATGAACCCGGTTGCCAAGCAGTTATCTATTTTAAAAAAGATGGAACATTTACAGACAGAGGAATCTTTAGCACATTGTATGGGGCCGCTTATGCAAACAACTGCCCCGGAGGTAACGGAACTTATAACATCGAAAACTTTACTATTACATTCAAATATAGTGATGGCAGAGTTGTTACACGATTATTTTCTGCGCCGCCCACCCGGAATCCGAAAAGCTTTGATGAAGTGTATTATTTAGGAGGCACTGCCTACTATAAAAAGAAGTAGAAATCTTTAACCCCATAAAAACTTTTATAAAATGAAAAAGATTTTTTTGAATCTGATACCTATCCTTGTGCTGATAGCATCATGCCGCAAAAGCGACGACCCGAACCCGGCATCAGGTCCAGCAAAATTAACAACCGTAAGCCCTAGCGATGGAATAAAAGGCACGGAAGTTACAATTACCGGAAATAATTTTGGCACCACTCCTTCTGCTGTCCAGGTGTATTTTAACGGAAAAGAAGCTGTTGTAATCAGCGTTACCAATACACAAATTAAAGCAAGGGTTCCCGCAAGAGCATTCACCGGAAAAGTAACAGTTACCGTAGCCGGAACCACCCTGGAAGGGCCTGTATTTACCTATATAGTCAGCGATGTGCAGGTGAGCACCTTTGCCGGCAGTACTATTGGTTATAACGATGCCACCGGAACTGCTGCGCAGTTCAATACGCCTGCGGCCGTGGCTTTTGGCGCTGATGGAACCATGTATGTAGCGGATAGGGCTAATCATAAAATAAGAACAATATCTCCGCAGGGTAGTGTTAATACGCTGGCCGGAAGTGTAGCGGGCTATGCTGATGGTGCCGGGGCCAATGCAAAATTCAATGTTCCCATTGGTCTTGTTGTTGGAACAGATGGCAATATATATGTTTCCGACCTGTCAAATAATAAAATAAGAAAAGTAACGCCCCAGGGAGTTGTAACTACGTTGGCAGGGAGTACAGAAGGAAGTGCGGACGGTACTGGAGCCAATGCGAATTTCTCCATGCCCTTCGGTATTACAACAGGGCCAGACGGCTCACTTTATGTAGCCGATTTAGGAAACAATAGAATAAGAAAAATAACATTGGGAGGCAATGTAACAACATTTGCAGGAAGTGTTAGTGGGGATATTGACAATGTGGGTACGCAGGCTCGCTTTAGAGCCCCAAGCGGCATTGTATATGGCACCGACGGAAATTTGTATGTAGCCGATAATCAGAATCATAAAATCAGGAAAATACAACCCGATGGGAAAGTAACCACGCTTGCTGGTAATGGGAGTGCCGGTACTGCAAATGGAGTGAGCACTAACGCTCAGTTTAATTTTCCGCATAGTATTACCATGTCTGCGGACGGCTATTTATATGTATCCGATTTATACAATCATAGAATAAGAAAAATAAGCCTTGACAATGGATTGGTTAAAACTCTTGCAGGTGAGTTTCCAGGCTTCATGGATGAAGACGCTGAGGGTGCTTCCTTTAACGAGCCCAATGGTTTGGCAGTTTCTCCGGATGGGACGATCTATGTGGCCGATTTTAACAATCACAAAATCAGAAAAATAACACAGGAGTAAAAAACAAATAAAAAATGAAAAAAATATTTCTATACATAATATCTGTCCTTGTGTTGATAGCATCGTGTCGCAAAGACGATGATGCAGCGCCAACACCTGCACCTAAACTTCCACAAGGAGTTTCAACAACAACCATTTCTCAAATTACCGGAAACAGCGCTGTATCGGGTGGCAGCATAACAACTGATGGCGGAGCCTCCATTACTGCCAGGGGAGTTGTATGGAGCACTACAACAACTCCTACAACAACCTTAACCACGAAAACGAATGATGGAACCGGTGCTGGTCAGTTTAGCAGCACATTGGATGGCTTAGTTCCCGGCACGCTTTATTATGTGCGGGCTTACGCTACCAATAGCGTAGGTACAACTTATGGTGATGAAAAAACATTGACAACCACAGCGCCACCCGCCGAGCCGAATATATATGTGGCTGTGCAGTTACAAGGAAACCCGAACAAAGCATTGTACTGGAAAAACACAAATATTGTCAACTTATCGGATGGGGCTCGTCATGCCTTTGCCAAAAGCATATTCGTAAATGAAACCGGTGTCTATATAGCAGGAGAAGAACATAATGCAAGTGGTGTATATGTGGCAAAATACTGGAAAGACGGTCAAGCTGTTAACCTGTCAAACGGCACTAAGCATGCCTTTGCCAGCGGAATTGTGGTGTCGGGTAATACCATTTATGTTTCCGGATCGCAGGAAACGACCGGGCAACGACAGGCAAAATACTGGGTAAATGGTACGGAGCATAACCTTACGGATGGTACTAATCATGCTGTAGCCAATGCTATTTTTGTTGCTGGGAATGATGTGTATGTGGCCGGTAATATGAACACACCTATGGAAAGTGCAAGATATTGGAAGAACGGCACTCAAACAATTCTCTCTCAATCATCAAGCTTTGTTCGCTCTGTTGCCAATAGTATTTGTGTTAATGGCAGTGATGTGTATGTAGCAGGCTATCAGCAATTCAATACTGCTAATGGAGGAAAATACATTGCTACTTTATGGAAAAACGGGGCTGTCACACTACTCGGTAATGCCTCTAACAACAGTTATGCCACAGGGGTTACGGTAAAAAATAACAATGTATATGTGGCGGCATACGAGAACGTATCAGGCGTTAATGTGGCCAGGGTATGGAAAAATAATGCCATATTGACCACTCTTTCAAATGGAAGTATTGATGAACATACTTCATCCATTTTTGTAACGAACCAGGAGGATGTGTATGTGGCAGGGTACAGCGGAAATATCAACTCCGGCATACAGGCTAAATATTGGAAAAATGCTGTGAGCCATACCAACAACAGCGGCACTTATGCCTGGGGAATATTCGTGTATTAAAAAACATTTATAATGAAAAATATTGCAACCATCTTACTTTGCCTGTTGTTTGCAGCAACATACACTTACGCTCAGCGCACCAGGGATGCTCAGTTAGAGGACAGCATTTTCACATGGAAGGCCATTCCTAAATTAAACACTTCCAGCTACCCAAGAACCTTTACACCGGCACAGATAAAGCATCCGGAGTTTTTTGCTCAATGGTTACAAAAAAGCTATATCCCTGTCGGCGCATTGGATTATTCCTATGCCATAGCCGAGCCTAACAAAAAAGAGGAAGTGCAACCTTTTGGCACGGGCATCAATGCAGCCATGTGGCGTGCCATGTGGGACAATGCAGGTACTAAAATTATAAGGCAGCCGCATTCTGAAAATGGAATTTTTTTCATCACCAATAATATTATAGATGCTGAACCTATCACAATGCTTACACTTCCCGGCCGGGCAGTGTTTACATGGCTTTCGCCTGGTGTTGAAAAAGCATTTGCAGGAAGTAAACGCTGGAATCAGTTTTTAAGGCAGCTTAAACTGGAAGAACACCCGCAAATAGGCAAATATATCATTAAATACTATGGCTGTAGTGGTGACGGTTGCCAACCAAGGGTAGCAGTTTACCTGGCACCCAATAATAAATTGCCCATCCGCCAGTTCACCCGTGGTGAAGTGCTGGATATGATACAACAGGCTATCCCTAAAGAAACCAAAGGGATTGAAAGTCTCATGCCCAACGAAAAACATAAGGCGGTAGAGAGAGTGAAATCCAACCTGAACAAACTTCGGGATAAGTACCGTAACAGCCTTACCATTCCTGCCGAATTGAGAAATGCTGATATTGATATGACAGACATTTTCAACGGCGATGATATTTTTGATAACGAAGATGCTAAAAGATTTAACTTCAATACAATCGGAATTTATACTTACGAAGACGGAGTGTTGCAAAAGAGCAGACAGGACCAGCCGCTGTGGATCTGCATCAGTTGGAAACCTGCCGATATTCAATTCCAACCTTATGAAAGGGAAATACACCGCAGTATGGTTACCCATTTCAACTTTAACTATGTGTATGATTATTTCTTCCGTCCGGAAAGTATAAAGAACAAGCCCTACACTATTCTGAATGAAGAAGCACAAAAATCACATTTGGCTTCTTATAAAAACAAGAAAGAAACAAAACGGCCAGATACTAAAAGCCTTGCAGCTAATGTTTATTTTTTTGATGATTTTTCTGGTAATAACACAGGCGAAAAACCTCAGGGATGGTATGTGCCCAGTGTGGGCGTACCATCGGTTGTTACAACTCCTTCGGGAGAATCCGGTAAATGGGTAAAACTGGAGCAGAACCGGCTGATGCCTAATTACGACAACAGACCCTTGCCCGACAATTTTAAAATGGAGTTTGATGTGGCTACCGATAAGGATTTTACGGAAAATACAGGTGGTGCTTTTCTGTTAAGGATTCACAATAAAATACTCCGTTCACAAGGTGATTATACAGATATGCCGAAACAAATTTTTATCGACCTGGACGTAAAAGCAGGCAATGAAAAATTTACACAGAACCCCACCGGGTATACCCGGTTGAAAGCCACCTATACCGGAATGAATAGCGCCCTGCGATATGCAGATGTACTGAAGTACAATAATGATTTCAGTAACAAAAAAAGCAAAGTACATTTCATTATTACCAAAGAAGGGAGGAAAGTAAGAGCTTTTGTTAATGGTAAAGAAATCGAGGCATTAGACAAATACGGCAAACCGATCAATGGGTTTAATGAGCTGCCGGAAGGCGCAAAATTCACTTCATTTTATTTTGAAAACATTACAAATCACAGCAGCAAGCACCTGGGAATTTATATTACTAATATTAAGATAACAAAACTGTAAACAATTATAAAAACCACCATATGAAAACACTTATTCTTTCTTATTGCTGCATTATGCGCCAGCGCTGAAAAAGATATGCGGAAGAAAAAATGCTATCCGGGTATAATCGGATGGATAGAGAACTGCTCGCCCCCATAATCGAGGAGGCAAAGCAGCTCATAAAAGATTTCTAATCTACTGTGACATGGTAGTATAAAATAAACTGTGTCAGAAGTTAAATTCTTAACTTCAAAACACAGTTTATTTTACAGTCTCTTGATTGGAGATAGAAATCCGTGGAAGAACAAAGCAAAAAATACCGGATAAAATTTACTTCGAACGTTCGACGATTTTCTTTCCTACACCAGGCGAAGAAAGGACTACGAAACCATACAACGCTCACTTCAATTACTCAGGGACAACATGCCCGAATTATATGAATGGGGAAAGGCAAACATCTCTTTCCTCCTCAATCATGCTCCGGTATTTAATGACCTGATCAAAGTTTGTGTTTATTTCAGGCAAAATGAGCCGCCTCACGAACTGTTCCTTAGGGAGCTGCCAATTGAAGTACATTCGAAGTTTATTGAAGAAAATAGCGCATCGCACAGGAAACTTTTGGACGTGTTATTACCAGCACATTGGATTAGTTCGAATGATATTGATTTTTTAGACAGATATGGGATTAAAAAACTGGCTATATATACACAAATCAGGATATTGGATGACACTCTTAAATCCATAGTTGGGTTTAATGAGGTCGCATTGACCTTGGAAGACTCCGGCCAATTGAGTTGGCCGCTGCATAATAACCGAGGATGTGGGAAGCAGCGGTATTCGAGAAGCTGTTTCTGTTTTCTGGCGATTGGTAAAAATCCATTTCTCACCATCAATCCCAATTGAAATTTCTGAACGTTTTAACTTCTTTATATCCGCATAAGCCAGGCCGGTATAACAGCAGAATAAGAAGATATCCCTTACTTGGCTTAATCGTTCAGAAGAGAATGTTTTGTTCGAAATTGCTTGTATCTGCTGTTGAGACAAGGCTGTTCTCTCGACTTCCCGTTTGGTCATTTTAAAACCGAGGAAAGGGTCTTTTGAAAGCCAGCCACTACGAATGCACCTGTTGACAATCTTTCTGAAATTGCTGATATACTTAATGGTGCTGTTGTGGTTACACTTGCGAACACTCTTTAACCAGAACTCATAATCGGTTACAAATTCAAAATCAAGCTTAGGTAGCTCAATATCTTCCTTGTTATACTTCCATTTAATATAGGATCGTGTGTGTTCTAAAGAAGTCTTATACCGTTCCAATGTAGCGGGTGAAAATTCGATCTTTACCAATGCTTCCATCTGTTCATTGTGATGTTTGAAAACATCCAGGATCATTCTTGACTTTTCTACCTGACCGGTTAATAGGTTTTTAATCGCTTCTGCGGTTACCTCTTTACAGCTTTCAATCAACAGGCGTCTTGCTTCAAATACCTTTACTTGCAAAGCAGTAAGATGATTGTTTAGCTCTTTTACTTTTTCGGTTTTCCCAAACGCTTTTTCTGCTTTTTGATTCCATGATTGAGGATCACAATGGCGTGCAGTGGTCATTTCCTTTTGCTGACCATCAACGGTAATACGCATGTAAACAGGCATCTCACCTGACACATAATTTTTGGGCTTTTTTAAGAAGAAAAGCACACTGAAGTTCTTACCTAACATAATTACTCATGTTTACGTGATAAAATTAGAACCTCAGATACGCCTTAACAAGACCTGTTCAAAGATTGAATATGTTCATTTTCAGTCTATTAGAAGCAAATTCGTGCGTCATTTTTCAAACTCTGTCGGACGCACGAATTACGCACGAATAAAACGGGTTTAAATGAACATTTTGATTAGTTCCGAAAATGAAAAAACCCGCAAACTCAAGCGTTTGCGGGTTTCTTACTTCGTTTAAATTGTGTTTTGGCGGAGAGAGAGGGATTCGAACCCCCGGACCTTTGACAGTCAACGGTTTTCAAGACCGCCGCATTCGACCGCTCTGCCATCTCTCCG
>CAYWSQ010000020.1:0-26714 GCA_964460925.1 uncultured Flavisolibacter sp.
GTAAGCGTCGAAATCGGGAACGCATAATCAGTCCACTCTCCTTCCACCAGTGTTATAGTGGGTCCGTCAGCACCATTGATGCCGAGGTTCACTTTTTTTCCATTCGTTCCTGCTCCGCCATAAATAGAGATCTTGAACGTGGTATGTGAACCAATGGGAACACTTGCACCGCCTAACTGCAGTGGAGCTCCCCAGCCGCCAACATAATTTATCTTTACAGATTTGGAACCTTCACGGATCGGTGTGCTGTTATTGTAATCAGCGGTACCGCCCCAGCCTCCGCCTACCCATCCACCGTTACCGGTCCAGTTACTGGTTACCGCATCATTGTAGATAGGGAAAGAAATTGTGGGAGGTGGAACTGCACCTAAGATCTGCAGGATATCATTTGATAAAACAGTTACAGTTGAATTCATGATGCCAAGTTTGATCTTGCCCTGGGTAACACCCATTGGTACGGTCACCACGATTTGTGTAGCTGACTGGCTTACGAAGGTTGTAACCGGTGCTGCATTTTCAAAAGTGACGGAATTCACCAGGTCAAGATTGGTACCTGTGATGGTAAGGTTGGTACCAGGATCAACTGGGTTTGGAGCCATCGTGGTTACCGAGGGCCATACCAGGTTGAGACTTGCTGTTGAAGTGGTTTGTTGCCCGGATGCTGCTTCCAGTTTTACTGTACCATCAGTGGCGCCACCGGGAACTTTCACCACGAGTTGTGTGGCAGACTGGCTCACGAAAGTGGTGATCGCTGCACTCACGCCGGTGAAGTACACTTTTTTCACAAGGTCCATATCAGTACCCGTAATGGTTACATTCTCAGCATGCTTGATAGGATTGGGAGAGAAAGAAGCCGCTACCGGCAAGGTCACTACCACTGTATCTGCGGTTTCCACTTCCATAGAATCCGTGCCACCGTACCAGATCAGCAATGGACCGGTTTCAGCATCTTCAGGAATGGTAACCACCAGTTGGTTGAATGACTGGCTTACGAAGGTCTCCACCACTTTATTATCGGTGAAGGTGATCCGCTCGATCCAGTTGAGATAACTTCCGTTGATAGTGATGTTTGCGCCTGGCCTTGCTTCATCTGTAATGGAAGTGATGATGGCAGTAACACCAAGGTTCAGTTGTGTTTTGGAAGTAACATCACCCTGTGGTGTTTTAAGCTTGACATATCCTTTTTCCGCAGCCTCGGGCACCAGCAGGAGGATCTCTTTATCAGTATGCTTTTTGAAATCAGCTTTCTGAACAGTGGCATTGGTACCTGTGAATTCTATTGCAGTAACCTTGTCGAGATTATTACCAAAGAATCTCAGGGTATCACCATGGTTGGCGCCCGTTGGACCAAAGCTGAGCAGCTCAACGATCCCGGAATTGGCATCCTTGTCTTTTTCGCAGGAAGCCAGTATGCCTATTGACATAACAAAGCATACCAGGGCAAGCAGTCGTGTATTGATGAATTGAATCATTAGTATCGATTGAAGCTTTTATTAATTTGAAATTTTTGGAACAACCCTCAGGTTATCGAAAGCGATATCCGCATCGAGTGAACCCGGACCATGGAACCAGATCTTCACACCATAACCCTGCGGACGGACGCCCCAGTTGGTTACGTAATTGTCAACCACTTCATCAAATGAAATGGTAACCGTTCTCCATTCACCCTGCGTATCAAACGGAGGTTCCCAGAAGAATGGTTCAGTATCCCAATTGGGATCAGGACCATTCACCTGGCCGATCATGAATTTGATGCGGTTGCCATTGAAAGGTTTGAGTGTATTGATCTCGAACTTCATATTGTATTTCTCCGGATTGAGTACAGCTTCATCAGGCAGATTATGACTGGTGCTTAATGCATCTTCCTTACCACCGATCCATTCCGTCCATCCCCATGAGCCGATGTTGGCGGTGATCCTGGTAAAGTTGCCGTTTATGGCCAGGGGATCGGTTCCGGAAACCACGTTGTTTTGTCCCCACCAGCCGCTCCAGGGATCATTATGGATCAACATATTCCTGTTATCGCGGAACCAGAACTCAGATTCAGTAGTACCAAAATTGGTTTCCACGGTAATGGGTCCTGGCTGGGCACCTGCAGGCACTCTTACCTGTATTTCCTGGTCAGTGAGATTTTCGATGGTTCCCTGCACACCGCCTGTAAAGGTTACAGTGAGCGGCGCATAGAAATAATCGCCACGGATCACGGCTACTTCATTCTCGGCCACGTATTCCACATCCATCATGCTTACCAGCGGTTCGCTGATCTCCACTTCAAAAGAGTGGTTGAGCACATAACCGTTTTTGAAAACGATCTTAAGCGTATTGTTCACACTCAGCGGGATATTGCTGGGAACAGACACCAGGATGGTGGTATTGGTGATATAGGTAGGTGTGATCCTCGACTGCTGGTCGTTGAACCATACCTCTACGGCATCTTTGAGGTTGTTACCCACAATGGCAACAAGCTGTCCCTGTCCCGCCCTCACCAGCAGTGAGTCGGAAGATTCCGGGCGGGTGATCCTGATATAATCGATGGAAGGAACGCCTGCCTCATCTTTTTTACAGGCAGTGAAAATACTGATCGTTCCAACAGTCATCAACAGGAGGAGCAGAATTTTATTGATTGATTTCATTTGAGTTCAGTTTCTTTTTGAAAAGTTGTTGATCATTATGGATAATCTACCGGAGGACGGTTCAGGTTTGGTGCCTGTGCCAGTTCCACATTAGGTATGGGTAACTGGAAATTGGCCGAACTCGCATTGATGGTCCTCTCCGTGAAATAGGATGTTTTGATAAAGGTCCATTCAGTTGGATTAGGCATCTGGTCAACCGTCATGGAATACAAACCCCTGTCCTGTCCATTGAGTATGCTGTATGCTCTCGCCGGATCATAATAATGAATGCTCACCAGGTCGTACCATGACATGCCTTCCATGGCAAATTCCTTGAACCTTTCACGCTGGATGGTTTCAAGAGTAAGCGGACCGCTTCCTTGTGGTCCACCTACTTCGTATGCGGGAAGCCCGGCACGTGTATGTACTTTATTAAAATATTCCACCGCTGTAGCATCAGTTGTGGAAGCATTATTACCAATGGTTGCTTCCGCGTAAATAAGATACATCTCGGCGAGGCGCATCATATACGTGTTATGCGGATAGTGCTGCTGTGAAGCAATGCCGGCAAGATCGATTGGTGAACCGATCACATATTTTTTGACGGCAGCAAATTCCTGTTCACCCGGTTGGTCAGGATACACCAGTTTCTGCCTGTCAGACACCCTGGTGATCTCGTTATAAGTGAATCCTGGTAACATATAAGTAGCATGCAGGCGCTGATCGAGCGTTCTTCCTTTCAATGTACCATTCGGTTGTGGTGCAAAACCATCATACAGTGAAATCATCCACCAGGTTGCGCTTTTATCACCACCCCATCCTCCGAAAGAGATATCAGGGCTGAAGGCAAGGTATTCCTGTATGCTGTTCTGCGTACCCCATACATTGGGACCGGAGAAAACCCACTGCAGTTCAAATAAGGATTCTGCATTGTTATCGTAGGGATGTTTGAACAAGTCAGCATAACTGTTCAACAGTCTTTTGCCGCTTTGCGTGATCACACGTTGTGCATAATATTTGGCGCTGTCCAGAAATTCCTGCTTGCGTGCGCCGCCATTAGCTTCCACACCGGCTCTTGTGAGGTAGAACCTGGCAAGCATGCCTTCAGCGCTCCACTTGGTAAGCCTTCCTTCCTGCATAGAACTAACCGGCAGGTCTTCAGCAGCAGCTCTCATTTCACGGGTAATGAAACGCCAGATGCTTGGAACGGTATTGCGCGTAATAGTGGAATCAAACAATTTATCAAAATTGTTTTCGATGATCGGAACAGGACCCCAGTTCATTACGAGAAAGCGATAAGCAAGCGCCCTCATGAAACGGGCTTCAGCGATCGCTGTCTTTTTCACGGCTGGTGAAACATTCGGGCCTCCATATCTTTCAATATTATAAAGAAAGAGGTTGGCCTGTCCCACCACGTTATAAAATGCTCTCCACGATGCTCCGTTCTCGCCATTATCACCTGTGGTGTTGAACATCACATTACCCCTGTCATTCCAGGCTGAGTACGTGGTACCGCCACGGAAATCACCAAGGTTGTACATGGCCTTGTCATTATAATCGAACCATACTTCACTATAGAGCAAGGAGGTTCCGGCCATCACCTGGTCATCGGTCTTGTAGAAATTGGCATCTACAATAGAACTCAAAGGTGGTTTTTCGAGGAAACTTTTTTTACAACCTGCCATTGCGGCGAATGCCAGCAGCGCCAGGGTGAAATAATGAATGTGTTTTATCTTATTCATATAACAATTTTAGAAATTAACGCTGATGGTTGCTGTGTACATGGGTGTGAGCGGGTACCTGCCGAAATCAATACCAATGGCCTGGTTCTGTGCACTGGAACCCTGTCCCACGTAGGCACCGATCTCGGGATCATAACCTTTGTAACCGGTGATGGTGGCAATATTCTGCGCGCCAATGGTTGCTCTCAATCCCTTGATTACTTTCTGGTAACCGATCAGTTTTGATGGAAGATTATAAGAAAGCGAAACGTTCTTCAATCTCAGGTAAGAACCATCTTCCACGAACCTGGTTGAGATCCTGCCATAGTTGTTGTCGTTGGCGATCTGGTTGTTCGACATTCTTGGAATGTTGGTATTGGGATTTTCCAATACAGGAAGGCCGCTTCCGTTGGTAGTAACCCTTGCATAATCCATCGCATCAATCAGCAGGTTGCGGCTCAGGTTAATGTTATTGGGATTGCTGGCTTCAGCGGCGATATAGTTGTAGATATCATTTCCTACCGAAGCAGTGAACAGGATACCCAGTTCAAAACCTTTGAAAGTAAAATTATTGCTGAAACCACCGGTGAGAGTAGGCCAGGGATTACCGATATTGGTGATATCATTCACATCAATCTTTTTATCACCATTAATATCCCTATACTTCACATCACCTACCCAGATACCGGTTGCAGGATCTGTCGGGCGCCTGTTGCCGTTGTTGTCAACCGGCACAGCGCTCTTCGTGATCTCGTCAACTGACTGGAAAATACCTTCTACAATGTATCCTCGGAACAGCCAGGGTTCATAACCAATTGCGGAACGTTGTGTCCAGTTATTCATCCACCAGGAAGTACGGTCAATGAAGGCATTGTCGGAATTAAGTGAAGTGATCTTTGTGCGGAAATGTGAAAGGTTCAGGTTTGTTTCCCACCTGAAGTTTTTAGTGTTGATATTGGTTGTCTGGAAAGTAAGGTTCCATCCTTTTGTTTTTAAGGAACCGGCATTCACGAGGGGAGCGCCAACGGAACCGGGACTGTTATTGGTTCCCATGTACCAGGGCAGGCTGGCACCCATGATCAGGTTATCTGTATTCTTTACATAATAATCTGCTTCAATAGTGAACCTGTTATTGAGGAAACCGATATTCAATCCAATGTTATTGGTGAGGGTCTCTTCCCATTTCAGTTTGCTGTTGGTGAAAGTGGAAGGACGCAGACCTGTACCCCATGGAGTGGCGCCGGTTGAAAGAGGTGCATAGATGCCGGAGCCAGTTCCCTGGTTACCGGTTAGACCTGTTTCATAACGGATTTTCAGATCACTGATAAAATCTAAGGTCCAGAATTTTTCATTGCTCACTCTCCATGCAGCTGAGATGGACGGGAAATTACCCCACCTGTTCTCTTCACCGAAATAAGGAGAACCATCTCTTCTGAAAGTTCCTGTGAGCAAATAGCGGTTGTCATAATTATAGTTCAGGCGTCCCAGGTAAGATTCCATGGACCAGGGATAGGTACCACCAGCATTGGTAGCGGAAGTTGGATTACCTGCGTTCACATCAAAGATGTCATTGGTAAGAAAACCTGTACGGCCGGCAGTGAGGGCCTTCCACTCTGACTCCTGCGCTTCGTGTGTAGCCATCAGTGTGAGGTTATGTTTACCGAACTGCTTGTTGTACTCCAGCAACTGGTTCCAGTTCCAGTACCAGGAACTGTAAGTACCGGAAGAAAGCGTAGCCAAAGTATTGTAATGCCACTGGTCCAGTTCATAAGTAGGTGTGTAATAGGTATTGCCGCCATTGCCTACATTACCATTCAGTGAAGTGCGGAACACAAGACCCTTGAACAGGTTGAAGCTAAGATTCATGCCACCAAGGAACTGGCGCTTCATATTATTATTCGTAATGAGATTGGCAAGAGCCAGCGGGTTCACCGGTGCATACTGGTTGGCGCCATTCACAGGGTCACTGCCTCCCCAGGTACCATTCAGGTTTTTTACCGGGATCTGAGGTGTTAACCTGAGTGCATTACCAATCAGTGGACTTTGCGCATCACCGTAGTTGGTAGCCGTAAGATTTTCTTTTGTCTGGTTGAAGCTCAGGTTCACCCCAATATTGAACCACTCTCTTGGTTTGTTATCGAGGTTGAGACGGAAACCATAACGGTCGAAACCGGAACCGGCAGCCACACCTTCCTGCTGCAGGTATTCACCCGATAAATAATAAGTGGTATTGTTGCTGCCGCCGCTTACACTGAGCTGGTGTTTTTTCATCGCGGCATTGTTGAACAATTCATTCTGCCAGTCAGTTCCCTCACCCAGGAGAGAAGGATCTAAAAATGCTTCAGGAGTGGTACCTCCTGCGATGGCATGGTATTCTTTCACCATTTGCGCATACTGGCGGAGGTTCATCACATCCAGGCGCTTTGGTGGTGTTTGCAAATTGTATTGATAGGCATAGTTGATCTTGAAATCACCGGCGCGACCGCGCTTGGTGGTTACGAGGATCACACCATTGGTACCGCGTGAACCATAGATGGCGGTGGCAGAAGGACCCTGCAGGATCTGGATGTCCTGGATATCTGAAGGGTTCAAACCCGCAAGCGGATTGGAAGAACTGGATGATCCGAAAGAAACATCCTCGCTTGCCTGGATCTGCACACCATCAATTACATAGAGAGGCTGCGTGCGGTTGAGTGAACTCACGCCACGGATGTTCACCGATATGGCGCCACCGGGCTGGCCGGAGTTCTGGGTAACATACACACCCGCTGCGCGGCCCTGGATGGCCTGCTCAATGGTGGTGTTTACTGTCTTTTCTATGTCCTTCGACGATACAGAAGTTTGTGCCGTGGTGAGGTTGGCACGTCTTGAACGGCCATATCCTACTACTACCACATCACTCATCTCATTGGCAGAACTGGCCATGCGCACATCTACAGAAGTGCGGTTGCGGATGTCAACTTCCTGCTGGGCCATTCCCACATAGGAAATTACCAGCGTGGTGGCATTTGCCGGGACCGTAATGTTGAATTGTCCGTTGTCGGAAGTGACGACTGTGTGAGTGGTACCTTTTACGGTTACGGAAGCACCTGTGAGCGGAGTGCCGGAATCATCTCTAACCGTACCTGTGACCCTTTTTTCCTGCGCGAACAGCAACGTGAAGGAAAATGTACATAGCAGTAGTACAATGGCTCGCAAGCAATTATTCCTCATATAGCAAATTGGTTTAAACCAAAGATAGATTTTAATTGTATCATTTTTCTGATACTTTTTTATCCATTGAATATATTTTTTTGGAAGAAACTGAATCATATTTTAATCAAAATACTTCTGTTTCATTGAGAGAGCGCCCTCTTAAGAACTCCACGATCAGGACGAGGCACTGATACTTTATTAATACCTGATTAACCAATTTTGCATAATTTCACCCTCAACCGGCTACATATGAGCAAGAAGCTTCTCAGGGAAATCACGCCTTTAACGCAGGGAGATTGTTTTACAATTTTCTCCCGCACGAAGAGGGAATTTGATTTTCCTCTTCATTACCACGAAGAGTTTGAGCTGAACTTCATCAGCAATGGCAAGGGCGCCAAAAGGGTGATCGGTGATCATATGGGAGAGATCGATGATCTTGAACTGATCCTGGTGGGACCCAATCTTCAGCATGGCTGGTTTACACATAAACTGAAAGGAAAGGAAGTACAGGAGATCACCATACAGATGCACCGTGATTTGTTTGATGAACGTTTTTTGCAGCGCAACCAGATGAGCTTCATCCGCAACATGTTTGAAAAATCCTTGCGTGGTATTTTGTTCTCGCAGGAAACTGCAGCGGCTATACAGCCCAGGCTTTTCGCGCTGACCAAAAAACATGGTTTTGATTCGGTGCTGGATTTGCTTTCCATTTTGCATGATCTTTCGATCTCGAGGAATATCCGTACGCTTTCTGATACTTCTTTTAATAACGCTGACACGCTGAGTTATAACAGCAGGCGCATCCAGATGGTCATGGAGTACCTGAACCGGAATTTCAGCAAGGAAGTTTCGTTGACGGAAGCGGCCAAACTGGTGGCGATGTCTGAGGTTTCGTTCAGCAGGTTCTTTAAATCGCGGACGGGAAAAACTTTTGTGGATACGTTGAACGAGATCCGCCTGGGTCATGCTTCGAGGATGCTGATTGAAACTACCCAGAGCATTAATGAAGTGGCTTACCATTGCGGGTTTAATAATATGTCGAACTTCAACCGCATCTTCAGGAAGAAGAAGAACTGTACACCGAAGGAATTCCGGACGGAGTATAATGCTTCCGGCATAAGGACATTTGTGTAAGCTGCAAGCATCAAGGTTCAAGCTACAAGACCTTATGCATAAATGCATTGCTTTTTCAAACAATCATTTATTCATAGTATTGATAAAAGGCAATAGCCGGAAAGGCGGGAAGACGGTAAGTAGTTTCATGATAGAAAAATATTTTCCTATAAATTCATAGTAGAAATCAATAGGACGCTTCATTCTCTCAGACGTTACTTACCGACTTCCCGTCTTCCCGGCTACAACTACTTTGTTTTAGATACAACTCTACTACTTTAGGAAGAGTAGCATAAAGGCTAGCAGCTAGAAGCTAGATGCTAGCAGCTCACAAATCCCTGATCGGCCTGTACCTCGGCACCAATGCCTTCATCACAATCCACGCAATCAGGTAAGCCACCGCGCAGAAAGCAAACATGATCGTATAACCCGTCTCAATATGACCCAGGGCTTTGTAATGATCAAACAAAGCACCACCGGCCTTACTGATCAACACACCACCAAGGCCGCCAGCCATACCACCAATACCCACCACAGAACCAATTGCTTTTTTCGGGAACATATCAGACACCGTTGTAAAAATATTCGCGCTCCAGGCCTGGTGCGCCGACGCACCAATACCAATCAGTAATACCGGCATCCAGTAACTGATGTAACCCAAAGGCTGAGCAGCAAGTACCACCAATGGAATCAGCGCGATCATAAGCATCGCTTTCATCCGCCCATCATAAGGTTTATATCCTTTGCGGATAAAATACATCGGGAACCATCCCCCACCGATACTGCCAATCATGGTCATGCTGTACAACACGGCCAAGGGGAAAGTAATAGCCGTCCCGGTCATTCCATATTGCGCATCCAGGTACTTGGGCAGCCAGAATAAAAAGAACCACCACACACCATCGGTCATGAATTTTCCGAATGCAAAAGCCCAGGTCTGCTTGTACCCAAGTAATTGAAACCAGCGTACTTTTTTATCATTCTCCTCAACAGTCACAACCACCTTGTCCTTCTCACCATCCAAGGCAACGGCCGTTGCCTCATCGTCATTGAGATTGATATAATCCAGTTCCGCTTTCGACAATCTTTTCTGGCGGTGCGGCATTTCATAATATATGAGCCAGAAGATCAGCCAGATGAATCCCACACCACCTACCAGCAGGAAGGCAGTCTGCCAGCCCCATTCCTTCGCGATCCAGGGAACAGTTAAAGGTGCAAGGATGGCGCCTACGTTGGCACCTGAATTAAATATGCCGGTCGCGAATGATCTTTCCTTTTTGGGAAAATATTCAGCAGTCGCCTTGATGGCCGCGGGAAAATTCCCTGCCTCACCAAAGGCCAGCACGGCCCGAGAGATCATGAACCCTAAAATGGATACCGGCACTGCACCGATCCCGATCCAGGTGAGCACCGAATTGCTGGCGGTTCCAATACCTATCGCATAAGCATGCATGATGGCACCGATCGACCAGATGATGATGGCCCAGGTGAATCCCGCCTTCGTTCCCAGCCGGTCAATGATCCTTCCAGCAAACAGCATGGATATGGCATACACAAACTGGAACACGGCGGTAATATTCGCATAGTCCGTATTGGTCCAGCCAAACCGGTCTGATAGTTCCGGCGCAAGCAGGCTCAATACCTGCCTGTCGAGATAATTGACCGTGGTCGCGAAAAAAAGCAATGCGCAAATCGTCCACCTGTAATTGCCGATCTTTTGTACCTGCATGGTTATTTTTTAATGGTGCTGATCAATTCCAATACTTCCCTGGTTGATTTTTCTATCGTGGCATAATCCTTTGCCTCCATCAGCTTTTTGCTGATCAGTTTACTGCCCATGCCCACCGCGCTCACGCCAGCCTTGAACCAGCCTTCAATATTTTCCCTGGTTGTGTCCACACCTCCTGTTGGCATGAACAATAATTTCGGAAAGATGTCCTTAATGCCACTGAGGAATTCCGGTCCGAGTAAATTACCCGGGAATAACTTGATGAAACCAATGCCTGCGTTCTCCGCCGCAATGATCTCAGTGGGTGTCATACAACCGGGAGCGTAAAAGATGTTATGGTCAACAGCGTATTTCGCTACTTCAGGAACAAAACCCGGGCTCACCAAAAAATCCGCTCCTGCTTTTACATAATCCTCGCACTGCTGTAGGTTCTTGATGGTACCTACACCAAGCAGTAAGCCCTGCATTTCCGCATCGCGGACCTGCACCAGCTTCGTAAAGTTTTTTAAAGCGGCCTCTCCGCGGTTGGTATATTCGATGGCCTTCACGCCGGCTTTATAAACAGCTCTCAATACTTCTACGCTTACGGTTTCATCCGCATTAAAATATAAGGGCAGCATGCCCTGCTGCACGATGGCCTGGGTAACAATTGATGGTGAACTCATGGTTTGATTTTTACTTTGATGACCAGTTTTTTGATTTCGCCTTCTCCTATCATGGGTGCATGCACATCATCGGGAAAAAAGATGGCGAACTGCCCATTGCGCAACTGGAAGAACATGTCCGGGGCGTCATTATAAAACTGCACATCCTTCTCTTCGTTATAACTTCCTTTTGGCTGGTGACAACTTTCCCTGGGTTTCCATCCCAGGGTCTCTTCACCCTTGATGCAAAGCTGGATATCGATATGCTGGTTGTGACATTCGAATTTAGCTACCGATTCTTCTTCCTTCATGCCTTTCTTATTGCTGAAGATAGCTTTCAGCCCGGGAGCATTGATGTCAAATTTTCCATCTTCATGATTGGCAAGATCCTGCTGGCTGATCCAGCGGAATGCTTCTTCAAATAATGGATGCAATGGAAAATATTTTGAGGCATTGCCAATGCTGTCTATGATCATACCGTCTGATTTAAAATGATATTAACGCTGTACCCTGCCCGAAGCATCTCCCTTCATCAGGTCCTTCACATCACTTAACGTGGCATGGTTCAAATCACCCGGGATGGTATGCTTGAGCGCTGAAGCGGCTACGCCAAACTCGGCTGAATCTTTCAGGCTCATGCTTGTCACGAGTCCGTAAATGAAACCACTGGCAAAGGAATCACCACTGCCTACGCGGTCAATGATGCGCACTTCGTATTGTTTGGTATGATAGAATTCATTTCCGTCGTATACCAGGGCGCTCCAGCCATTATCACTGGCACTATGACTTTCCCTCAGTGAGGAAGCAATGTATTTGAAACCGAATTTATCCTTCATCTGTTTGAACACATCCTTGAAACCATCCAGGTTCAGCTCACCCTTGGTTACATCCGTATCTTTTGCTTTGAAACCAAGTGTTGTGTCGGCGTCTTCTTCATTACCAATGCACACATCCACGTACTGGCAAAGCCTGGTCATCACCTCTCTTGCTTTTTCCTTGCTCCATAATTTTTTACGGTAGTTGAGATCAATGCTTGTGGTGATGCCTTTTGCTTTCGCGGTTTTCAGCGCCGCTTCTGTCAGTGCTGCTGCTTTATCACTGAGTGCCGGCGTGATACCCGTGGTATGAAACCAGGAAGCGCCATCCAGTATTTTATCGAAATCAAATTCAGATGCATCCACATCAGCAATGGAAGCGCCTGCACGGTCATAAATCACCTGCGAAGCTCTCATGGAAGCACCCGTTTCCAGGAAATAAATTCCCAGCCTGTCGCCACCTCTTGCGATGTACTGTGTATCCACTCCATAACGGCGAAGATGGTTGATGGCCGACTGGCCAATGGCATTATTGGGCACCTTGGTTACGAAGGTTCCCTGCAATCCATAATTGCAAAGAGCTGCTGCCACATTGGCCTCACCGCCACCATAGGTTACATCAAAACTGTCGGACTGTACAAAACGTTTGTAATCGGGTGTTGACAAACGGAGCATGATCTCTCCCAGCGTTACGATTTTCTTGGACATAATATTTCCGGAATTTTATGATTTATAAACGGTCTGACTGGTGGTTGCCATTTGAGGCTCTTCCTTCCAGTTGAAATAATTACTTGCGTTATGGTAACAGATATCTTTTATGATTTTTCCTGTCCATTCAATATCTGAAGGCAGTTCTCCCCTTTCGATCTCTTCTCCAAAAAGATTACAGAGAATCCGGCGGAAATATTCATGCCTTGGAAAAGAAAGAAATGATCTTGAGTCGGTAAGCATGCCAACGAAGCGGCTGAGCAGGCCCATATTCGAAAGCGCATTCACCTGGCGGATCATGCCATCCTTCTGGTCGAGGAACCACCATCCCGATCCATACTGAATTTTACCTGCAACCGATCCATCATTGAAATTGCCGATCATAGTGGCGAACAATTCATTGTCGGCCGGGTTAAGATTGTACAAAATCGTTTTTGCCAGTTTATTGCCTTCATCAAGACGGTTAAGAAACTTAGCGAGTGATCGTCCCTGTGAAAAATCTCCGATGGAATCCCAGCCGGTATCCGGACCAAGCTGGCGAAGCATGCGGCTGTTGTTATTGCGCAGCGCACCGAGATGGTATTGCTGCACCCAGCTTTTTTCCCAGTCCCAGGTGGCGAAAATTTCAAGCATGGCCGACTTGAACTTTAAATTTTCTTCCTTTGAAAGTTCTTTTCCTTTGCGGATCTTATTAAATGCCGATTCTATTTCTGCTTCGGTATACTCTTCCGCGTAGATCTGTTCCAGTCCATGATCGGAAACCGAACAGCCCATGCTGGCAAAATAGTCATGTCGCTTTTTCAGCGCATCGAGATACTGGCTGAAAGAATGTATGCTGGTGTCGGCCACAGCTTCCAGTTTGCCGAGGTAATCATTAAAAGTTTTGGCATCATCCACATTCATGGCCTTATCAGGACGATAGGCCGGGAGGATCTTGATCTCAAAACCGTCTGCCTTCAGTTTGCGGTGATGTTCGAGATTGTCAATGGGATCATCTGTTGTGCAGACAACCTTGACATTCATTTTACGCAATAGGTTGCGGACAGAATATTCAGGAGTCTGTAATTGCGATGTACAGGTTTCATAGATCCTTTCAGCGCTGTTGCCATCAAGGATTTCATTCACATCAAAATACCGCTGAAGTTCCAGGTGCGTCCAGTGGTAAAGGGGATTCCGTAAAGTGTATGGAACGGTCTCGGCCCATTTTTTAAATTTATCAAAATCGGGCTGGTTGCCGGTGCAGTAGCTTTCATCCACTCCATTGGTGCGCATGGCTCTCCATTTATAGTGATCGCCATAGAGCCATACCTGCGTTAGGTTTTCGAAATTGAGATCATTGGCGATCTGGTCGGGTGGCAGGTGGCAATGGTAATCGATAATGGGCATGTCTTTCGCGTAGTCGTGGTAAAGCGTCTGCGCGGTTTTATTGGTGAGGAGGAAGTTGTCGGAGAGATATTTTTTCATTTTTCGGAATGTTATTAATTCGAGCTGCAAGGTTCAAGCTGCAAGCTGCAAGATCTAAATTCTAAATTTTGTTTTTTTTCTTTCACTGTTTCCTTCTCAAACTTTTTATAGCCGGGAAGGCGGGAAGACCAGCCTTCGCTGAAGCTTCGGCTGCCGCAGCGGTAAGTAGTGTACTACATTCATACCCTCTGCGCGATTTCGGAATTTGATACATTCAAGCCATTGGCCATTGGCTAATAGCTAAAAGCCTTCTTCTCCTTCTTCCCTTGGCGGTAAAAAAAACCGCGTAGCGGTATCGCGAAGCGATCCCTCTCTTTCTCCCTTTTCACTGGTGCACAATAATCCCATTCATCTTTTCATTTCAACTCTTTTCTTCCTTCTCCTTTCTCTGCGTTAAACTCCGCTCTTCCGCACTGTTTCTCCGCACTTACAATGAAACCCCACGTTTCCACGGAATAAAATCATCCTGGTTCAATGCCACCGCCTTTGGTATTACCTCGCCACTTGCCGCACGGATACAATATTCCAGAATATCCTCTCCCATTTCCTCTATCGTTTTTTCTCCCTCAATCACCGGTCCGGTATCAATGTCAATGATATCTTTCATTCTTTTGGCCAGCTTTGAATTGGTGGCCACCTTGATGGTCGGACAAACAGGATTTCCCGTGGGTGTTCCCAGCCCGGTAGTAAACAAAATCAGTGTGGCACCTGATGCTGCTTTACCCGTTGTGGCTTCCACATCATTACCGGGTGTGCACACCAGGTTTAGTCCTGGCTTTACTGCCGGTTCGGTATAATCCAGCACATCTACTACAGGTGAAGTTCCTCCTTTCCTGGCCGCACCTGCGCTCTTCATCGCATCAGTGATCAAGCCATCCCGGATATTACCGGGGGAGGGATTCATATGAAATCCTGAACCGACTCTTGTTACGATCTCCTCGTAACTTTTCATCAGGTGCATGAACTTTCTTGCCACCGGTTCATTCACCGAACGGTCAACGAGTTCCTGTTCCACCCCGCAGAGTTCAGGGAATTCTGCCAGCAATACTTTGGCTCCCAATCCTACTAATAAATCTGAACAATAACCCACAGCAGGATTCGCGGAGATGCCGCTGAACCCATCACTGCCGCCGCATTTCACACCAACCGTCAATTGACTGAGCGGTGCCGGTTTTCTTTCAATTTGATTGATCTCCACCAATCCTTCAAAAGTTTTGCGGATGGCTTCCGTGATCATCAGTTCCTCGCTTTGTGACTGCTGCTGTTCAAAAATGAAAAGGGGCTTGTCGAAAGAGGGATTTCTTTCCAAAAGATCTTTCCTGAAATCATGCACCTGCAGGTTCTGGCAACCCAGGCTCAATACCGTGATGCCGCCCACATTGGGATGATCCGCATAGGCAGATAATAATTTACTGAGAATGGCCGCGTCCTGGCGAATGCCACCACAACCACCTTCATGATTCAAAAATTTTATACCGTCAACATTTTTAAAGGGACGGTTAGCCTGCGGAGCAGGCGGTGCCAGGTCAACACTTTCGAGCTGGCCACCTTTTTTATAAGCTTCCAGCAACTGGTGCGTATAATTTTTATACTTGTGCGTGACCGCGTAACCCAGCTCATTGTGCAAAGCTTCGCGGATCACATCCATATTGCGGTTCTCGCAAAAAACGGTTGGTATGAATAACCAGTAATTAGCTGTTCCCACACGACCATCCTTCCGGTGGTACCCATTAAATGTCCTGTTTGCAAACTTCGTAACATCAGGTGCCTGCCACTCGTATTTCGATCCACGGTACTCATACGGATCTGCCGCGTGTTTTACATTTGAGGTCGTCATCCTGCTGCCCCTGGCAACATCCTGCTGCGCCTTACCCACAAGCACCCCGTACATGATCACTTCCTCTCCCGCCTCCAGATCCTTTTCAAAGAATTTATGTTTGGCCGGAATATCTTCCTGCAGGATGTATGGCTCACCCCTGTATTCCACAGCATGCCCCTTCGCGAGATCCTGCAAGGCCACGATCACATTATCACCCGGATGTACTTTCATTACCACCTGCTTCATGCAGCATAAATATTTTTGACGGGGAGATGTTCCAGTGTTTCTCTTACCCCGTTATTCATCATTGAATTTAACTGGTCTGTCACAGCCTGTGTAAAACCTGGTAACAGGTTGAGGTCTGCGCCCCAGTAACCATCACCCAGCACTTCCTTCACCAGCATGGTGGTTGAAAGGCCGGCCCATCTTTTATAAAAATGTTCCGCCTGGTCGTCCTGTACGAGGTAGGCTTCACCGTTATATTCACCAAAATACTGGCTTCCTTTTTTCTGCGTGGCACGCATGAACAAAAGATAGGCGGCAAATCCCAGCGCCATCCTTTGCGGTACTTCCTGCTGACGCTCATAATGTTTCAGCAATACCGGCAGCACCCGCATCTTCATCTTGGAACTGTAGTTCATGGTAATGCTGATCCATTTATGTTTGATATATGGATTACGGAAACGGTCGAGCACCCTGCCTGCAAAGTCTATGGCTTTTGATCTTTCCACTTCGTAAGGAATAGATGGCGCGATCTCCTGTTGCATCAGTTCTGAAATATAACCGGAGAACACCTCATCATCCATGGATTGCTTCACGGTTTCAAAACCCGCAAGGAAAGCCACGCCGCAACTCAGCGTATGCGTTCCATTGAGCAGCCTGAGTTTGAGTTCACGGTAGATCTCGATATCCGGCGCTATGATCACACCCTCATCCGCCTGCGCGAATGACAAAATATTTTTGATATGCTCATTACCTTCTATCGCCCAGAGCCGGTACACTTCGGCCATGGTAAGTAACTGGTCGCTGTAGCCCAGTTCTTTTTCGATGGCCTGCTCCACATCCGGTTTGCCGGGTACGATCCGATCCACGAGCGAACTGCAGAAATGATTGTGCTTTTCGATCCATTCTATGAACTGGTCTTCCAGCCCGTTCAGGTGCGCAAGTTCCAGTACAATGGATTCAAGTTTTTTACCATTGTCAACAATCAGTTCTGTAGGCACGATCACCATGCCGCTGTGGTCACTACCGCCGAATGCTTTGAAACGTTCATACAAAAACGCGAGCAGCTTGCCGGGAAATGATTTGGGGGGATGATGGCGGATGTCATCATTGGATAGTTCAATGCCCACCTCCGTGGTATTGGAGATGATCACCTGCATCTGGATATTATGCGCACATTCCAGGACCGCTTCCCATTGTTCGGTGGCATTAAGCACACGGCTGATGGAAGCATTCACAATATTCTCTTCCACCTTAGATCCACTCTCCAGCCCCCGCACACAAATGGTGTACAAGCCGTCCTGCTTGTCAAAAGCAGAGGTATCTCCGTGCGAAGTAGATTTCACCACCACCACACGCCCGTTAAAAATGCCCTGGCGGTTGGCCTTATCAATAAAATAATCAGGCAGACCACGCAGCAAAACACCTGTTCCGAATTGCAGCACTTTTTCAGGCAATTCAAACAGGGTTTCATCAGGTAACTGCACCTGCTCACTATTCACATTTTTCAGGGTATAACGGGAAAGTTTCATATAATTTTTTGATCTTCTAATTCAATTGGGGCTGCCATTGTTTTTTGAACAGCCATTGTACGGTGATTTCACTGTGAGCCACACCTGATTTTTCGATGTTATCAGCAAACCAGGCATAGTTGCCGCCTTCACGGGAGCAACCGGAGTAATAAACACGACGACCCCATTTCAAAGGAACTCCGGAAGCCGCATGATAAATATCTTCATTGGCCATGTTCTCCGAGAACCGGCAATCCACCAGGAAAAATTGTGCTTCGCGGTGGAACCTACCGAGCTTGAAATTTTTAAACCCATCAAAACTGCAATTCACCAGCACGGTTTTATGATCCTTGTTTCCTGAACCATCATGCCAGATGCTGGCCACACCAGTATGCGCATAAAATTTACAGTTCTCGGCCCAGGCATATCCACGCGGACAATAAAAATCAACGCCGCCTTCCATAATGCAGTCGCGGAAATAGAACATGCCGTCAACCGTATTCCATGGACTCACTGTATCTCCGGCAAAAGCACGGAAATGACAGTTGATCGCACGGAGCCTTGTGGCTTTGAAACTGCGTAGTGCCATCTGGTGGCCAAAGCGGTTGATGGTTTTCATCTGCTTTGCTGTATCGGTGTGACAAAGAACCGTATGCGTATCATCATCCTTTCTTTTAAAACCAAAATCATTGGTGATGGTCAGGTTCCGAAGCGTAATATCATTGCCATCAATATTGATGGTGGCCACACCCCAGTCGTCATTGTGCTGGCATCTCCATTCATCCCTTGCAATGGCCTGTGTGATAATGGTCTTTTCCCTGCTCTCCCCTTCCAGAATGATATTGTGTTTTTCGAGGTAGATCTTTTCCGTATAGATTCCATTCTTAATGAAGATCACCCGTGCCACATCAGCCGAATCGGACAGGCTGTTGATCGCGCCCTGAATTGTTTTATAATCTCCTTTGCCTTTGGGATCCACTACCAGTTTTTTCTGTGCGCTGGCCGTATGCACTGTTGTGCAGGAGATCAACCAAACCGAAAGCAGGATGATGATATGGAAAGCCGGTTTACGCAATTTATTTTTTTGCCTGTTTGAGCAGCCATTGAACCAGTTGTTCGGCTGCCTGGTAATTTTCAAAATCAGCAGGAAGCTTCCTGCCATCCACGTATTCATTGTACAGCCATGGATCACCAATGGCCAGCACAATGCCCTTTCCATGCCTGGAAAAAGCAATGATATTTTTGTCTTCTTTCTTCAGGATAGCTGTTGCAGGATTCTGCACCTCCAGCGTGGAAAGCTCCTTGATATAAAGTTTGCCTCCCCTGCTCAGGATCATATTACCCTCAGGCACAGGCACGGCACCCTGTTCAAATGCATTGCCCTGGACCTGGTTAAAATTATCTTCATTGAAACGGATACCGAATTGCGCTGAAAGATTATTCAGACTTTGCAGGTCGGTGTTGCCGGCATCATTGCCCATGAGTAACAAAACTCCTCCGTCCTTCACCCAGCGTGCAATGGCATCGGCATGAACAGGTTGAATGTAATTTGGTTTTTCAGCTTCTTTATCCGTATCGGGATCCACGATGATGTAAACAGAGGCCTTTTGAAGATTCTGAACTGTTGGGGCCTCATCGAGATTTGTGGTAGTGGCACCAAAGCGGTTGAACAGATCACCAAGGAAGGCAAAACCTCCGTTGGATCGGTCCTCCCAGGTGTAATGCCAGCGCACCTGTTTACCATTCGCGTCTTTTTTCCATTCATTGTTGAAATAACGGTCAAGCACAACCGTCTTTTTCCTGGACTGCGAAAGCGCCGGGATCATCTCCATTTCAACTGCGGCTTTTATAAAAGCACCCATACCCTTGGGGTCGTTCACGATCACCGGCTCGCTCATATAATATTCAAAGCTGCCGTCACGGTAGGGCTTACCACCGAGACCGGATACCGCCACCGTTCCATGCAGGTTATATTGACCATCTTCTTTTTTAATGAATCTTTCCAGTATACCCTGATAGCCTTTCTGCGCCACGCCACGGAATTGTGAAGGGATATATCCCATTCGCACCGCCTTGGCCAGTGTATAGACCAGCATGGAAGAAGCAGATGCTTCAAAATAATTCTTGGGTTCTTTTGGTTTATCAGGCACATCATACCAAAGGCCGGTCTTGGCATCCTGCACTTTCGTAACCGCGATCACGAAGCGGTTGAGGATATTAATGATGGAATCACGTCCCCAATGGTTTTTTGGAAAATAGTCCAGCACATCCACCATGGCCATGCCGTACCACCCTAATGCCCGTCCCCAGAAATTGGGTGACAGACCTGTTTCCTTATTGGCCCATTGCTGTTGCCTGCTTTCATCCCATCCATGGTAGAGCAGCCCTGTTTTGGGATCCCTGGAATGTTTTTCCATCAGGATGAATTGTTTCGCGATATCATTAAAGGCAGTGTCTTCGTGAAAAAGCGAAGCATATTCAGCGTAGAAAGGCTGGCCCATGTACAGGCCATCCAGCCACATCTGCGAAGGATAGATCTTTTTATGCCAGAAGCCACCTTCCGAAGTACGGGGATGGGTTCTTAATTGCCCACGCAGATGGTCAGCCGCTTTTTTATATTTCTCTTTGCCGGTCACACGGTAAAGAGTAAGAAGAAGTTTTCCATTATTTACATGGTCAATATTGTATTCATCAGGACGATAACCTTTGATGTTGCCTTCATTGTCAACATAAAAATCCATGCTCTTCTGGATGTAGCTGAACCATTTGCCATCACCTGTATTGCGCCACAATCCTTCCATGCCTTTCAGGATCACGCCCTGGTCATAACGCCATTTGGCCACCTTGTCACCCTTGAGTGTGAAAGAATCCTTCCAGGTGTTCATGGCGGTGGCGGATAATTCAGCAGCATAAGACCTTTCCGTCTTTTGCGCTGTACCAGCCAGGCAGTTGAGCAAAACTATGATCAGTAAACCGGTTCTCTTCATGATATTCAATTCAGTTGATTCGTTGATGTACAACGAACTTTATTTTTCAATTTTCACAGCCCCTTCTTTCGCGCCAAAACTCATCTCCACCAGTTGCTTCGCGTTGGCGCTCTCCGTATTTTTCAAACTGATGTCCTTTGTATTTTCTCCCGTTACATGGAGCAGTACATCAGCTCCGGCATAACCGATCTTAGCCAGTTTGATGTTGCGGCTGTTGTGGATGTTCATCACGGGATTTTTTTCCTTCGTGATCAACTGGATATTACTGAGTGCGATGTTATTGCCCTCGGTCATATCCAGTCCCTGCTTCGCCTGGAGGATCATATTCTCCAAAACAATATTCTGCACATTCATTTCGGGAAGTCCCCTTACAAAAATGGCCTTCTCCGCGCCATAGCAGGTAACATTGCTGATATGAAAATTCCTGAATTGCGGAGTGGCTTCGGTCACGGGAAGTGACTGCACTTTGGGAGGTTCACGTTTTTCACCGGCCAGCGGAATGGGATCCTGCGCGGCATAGTACATGTCAAACAAAATGGCTTCGCCGATGATATCTTTCATCGAGATGTTCTTAATGAAAATATTCTCCACGATACCACCTCGCCCGCGCGTAGTCTTGAATCGAAGCCCTATATCGGTGCCAATAAAAGTGCAGTTTTCCACGTAGATGTTACGGGCGCCGCCACTCATTTCACTGCCGATCACAAAACCACCATGCGCCGCGTAAACGGTGCAGTTCTGGATCACCACGTTTTCAGTTGGCATGGCCCGGGCACGGCCGGCTTCGTCGCGGCCGGATTTAATACAGATGCCATCATCACCCACGTCGAACACTGAATTTTCGATCAGCACATTTTTGCAACTCTCCAGGTCAATACCATCACCGTTTTGTGCGTACCAGGGATTTTTAACAGAGATATTCCTGACGGTGATGTCTTCGCTCATCAGCGGATGCAGGCACCAGGCAGGAGAGTTCTGGAAAGTGACTCCTTCGAGTAGTATTCTTTTACTTTTCGTAATTACAAGCAGGTTGGGACGAAGAAAATCTTTTACCCCATCGTAAAATGCCTTGTCTTTAGTGCCGTCAATCACGCCGGGATTTTTAAGTTTGGATCCCGCTAGTGATTGTGCTGTGGGATACCAGATCTTGCCATCCTCGGAAACAACACCGCCCGAGGCAACAAGGTTCTTCCATGCAGAAGCCGAGAGTTTGTCCTTCTTCACCATGCGCCAGGCATCACCATTGCCATCAATGATCCCAAAGCCGGTGATGGCGATGTTCTCGGCATTCGTCGCAGAGATGGGTGACTGGTTGCGCATTTGCGGCAGGCCTTCCCAGTTCCCTTCAACGAGTTGGTACTGGCTGAGGTCATCGGTGAACTGCAGGGTGGCATTCCTTTGAAGGTGCAGGTTTACATTGCTTTTGATTTCGATAGGACCCGTGAGCCAGAGTCCCGGCGGGATCACCACTACCCCGCCTCCTTTTTTGTTGGCAGCGTTGATGGCATTGTTGATACTGTTGGTATTCAGGAAAACGCCGTCGTTGCGGGCGCCGAATTTGATGATGGAAAAAGAGTCTTTTTTGAACTTGACCTGCTTCACTACAGGCCTTTCAGGCTGGGCGAACGCTGCTGCAAAAAAACAGATACACAGACCGGTAGCTAAAATTCTTCTATTCATATTGCATCATTAGCGGTAAAAAAGCTACACAGCCGAACTGTGTAGCCCAAAAATTGAACGATTGCTATTCATCAGCCTGCAGGAAACTGCAGACTTCTGAACAACAAGTCTAAACAGATATTCATGGATAACAAGGAGAAAGAGGTGGTTTTTTTACGCAATCGTTACCGAAAACGTTACCGGAGTGAGGATTGCTACGCAATTACCGCTTCGCGGTTTTTTTTACCGCCAAGGGAAGAAGGGAAGAAGGCTTTTGGCTGTTTAGCCATTGGCTCTGGGTTTATCAGAGAATGGTTAGTTCTTTTTAGCGCAGAGAAAGGAGAATGGAGAAAAGAGTTTGATATGAAAATTATTGTTATGCTGGAATACTTAACCTATAATGGTTTGTATGAAAGAATGGAAAAAAGGAGGTACAGAGGAAGCCCTTAACGGGCTTTGATGCATAATATTTGCTGGCAAGGGAGGAGGCTTTTGGTTGTTAGCCATTGGCCATTGGCTTGAGTGTATTTGAGTACAGTTAGTTCTTTTACCGCAGAGAAAAGGAGAACCAGCCTTCGCCAAAGCTTCGGCTGGCGAAGAAGGAGATCGCGCGGAGAGTATGAATTGAGTACACTACTTACCGTCTTACCGCCTTCCCGGCTATGCCTTTCCTTCCATAATCAAAAATGTTTCAGATTTCTACGCCAGGACACCAGAAAGTCAGATTTTGAATTTTTACTTTTGACTTTTGACTTAAAGTCCAGCATACCCCCCACCATTATCATCAAAAGAATACCTCCTGAACATACCCGTGTCAACTCCCTGGTATTGGCTGCTCTTTTCGTTTTTATCATTTGCCCGGGAATCCTTCCCTATCATTTCACTATTCAGCTTATCGGTGTTTTGCTGATCGGCAACGGCCCTTTTCTGGAAGTCTTTCATGGTTAAATTTTTTGAGGTAAGAGGAAGCACTAAGTTACCCCTGCACCCTGCCTGAAACAATTCATTAGGTCTAGCCTATTCCTATCCCTAAACCCAATAAATTAAGTTAAAACCCTTATCCCATAAGGCTTTCAGCGCAGCCGGACATACGATGCCCAGTACCGTTCCGGGAAAGATGATTTAGAAAACCCTTAACGAATCAGCCCAGCAGCCGCACCAGTTTTTCTTCATGATGGCTTTGGATCGCCGCATCAATGATGCGAATCACATCGGTGCCTTCCGCAGCCGTGACCGGTGGAGGCTGGCCATGACGCAGGGCCTGGTAGATGCCCTCGAAATATTCCATGTAGTTCCCGGAGAATGATTCAAATGCGCCACGCGTTACCTCTCCATTGATCTCCGTATGCAACAATCCTTGGAGTTCTGCAGGTTCAGTGCCCCACCCTGTCCCTCCTGGCATGTTGCCTTGTTGAAGGGCAGTTTCCTGCACGTCGGATTTAGGTTTGATGAACGAACCCAGGGTGCCATGCAGGCTATAGGCCGGCAGGGCTTCCCGTACGAGGTAGCTGCAGTGCAGGCGTACTCTCAGGCCGGGATAGTATAAAAGCAATTCAAAATAATCTTCAACGAGTGAGACCGGCCGGATGATGCGCAGGTCGGCAAAGACTGCCATGGGCATCCTAAAAAGCTGGAGCGCCTGGTCGATCAGGTGGGAACCCAGGTCGTACAGGGCACCCGTACCCGGACCAGGGGTTTCCTTATGAACTTTCGGACTCAGGGCCTGGTTGTAGCGGTCATAATGAAACTCGGCCTCAACGATATGACCCAAAAGGTTTTCCTCGACCACTTTTTTGATCGCCTTGTAATCACTGTCGTACCGCCGGTTCTGGTAAACCGAAAGCATCAGTCCCATAGACTGCGCCAGTTGATCCAGTTCCTCTGCTTCTGCCACCGTCACCGTAAAAGGTTTCTCCACGATCACATGTTTACCTGCTTGCAGGCATTGTTTCGCATACGCATAGTGCGTACCGTTAGGTGTGTTGACAATAACAAGTTCGATAACTTCATCCTGTAACAAATCTTCCAGTGTCCGGTACGTCTTTACACCAGGATATTTTCCTTCCGCGATATTCTTCGACCGCTCCCACACGGCATAGAATTGAAAGCCAGGATGCACATGAATAAAAGGTGCATGAAATACCTGTCCGGACATACCGAAGGAGAGGATAGCTGTTTTGATGGACATGGAGTAAAATTAGGGGATAGTTTCAAAGTATTGATTTGATCCAATCAATGAAAAACTACTTGTTGAAACTTCATCCTAGCTCAATTCAATTGAGTATTTGATTATCTTGGTAAACACAGCTTATCAAAAATTTACTGTTTAGCTATGGTAACTAAATGGACTAATATTTCAACTTCCAATTCTGTGCAAACGTTTTTGTGAACTCAAAACAACATAAACGACAAAAATTATGAAAATGATGTAATAATAGATACACAATAAATTACACAAATTAACTGTACTTACTCACTGCTAACGTTAGTATCAACTATACTATCTTGATTATGAAATTTTATAACAAAAACCCAGAAACTAACAAGCTGAAAAATGGGATTAAAATAACAGAACTAGAAAGTGCAATTATCAAATCTGAATATCCCTTACAAACAATAATAGCCAACAAGCTCAGATCGCAATTTAATTGTCAAGAAGAATGGAGCTTTATCGATAAACAAACTAAAGAAATCCGCACTTTAGATATAATGGCTTCTAAAATGTTATTTGATTTTAAGTAAAAACAACCAAGGATCACACCACAACTAAATTTACTGATAGACTGTAAACAATCAGACTTGCCTTACGTTTTTTTCTTATCTCCACAAAGTATAAGATCTTTAGATTTTCCCTTGATTTCTGGTCTTAATCATAAGTCTATTTTAATAAAAACTGATGATGACAATTCTTCTTGGATAAAACCCATTATTCTTGCATTAGATTTATTTGACCATAGTTTACTTGCAAATGCAACAGAAAGTTCAATGACTTTTTCAAAATCTATGAGAAGTGGATCAAATATTTCCTTGTCTGGAACGGATAGTTACAACAATTTAGTTTTACCACTTCTTAAATCTTTGCAATTTTTTGACTATGCTGAACATCCATCCAAAATCGCTAATTATTTTAAATGCCATCTTAGTTTTGCAATTGGAGTGATAGATGGACCCATGGTCGGAGTTAAATTGAATGAAAATTCCCATGAGATTGACTTTATTCCTTGGGTAAGGGTATTTAGGCAGGAGTCATGCGATAGTAAAGAACATTCAGAAATGAAAAAGTTGTATGCTATAGATATAGTACATAAAGATTTTTTTGATGTATTTATTTCTGATCACCTCATTCCCTTTGCAGAAAATTTTAGTACATTAATAATGAAACATCAAGACGTGATTGCCGATGGAAGAGCTTTTGCACGAGGATTTGGAGCCAATTGTTGGACACAAATTGAACCTAGGCTCGAAAAGCATAGATTTAGTAAGAGTAGGATATTCCCCAAAAAAAAGGAAATAGTTTCTTTAATCTATAGGAATAAATAAATTTATGCCGTTGTTGGTGTTCTTCTCTTAACAAACTCCGTGCATTAACCGCCTACACCAACAACTGACCTTAGTTCTGTTTGCGCCAAAAATACAGCATCATCAATTCCTATGAATAGCAATCCGCAAAAAAACCCTGTATGAAACTCAGAACTATTGATGTAACCATTCTTCTTGTCCTGGGGTTAGCTTGTATTAGCAGAACCACCTGGGGAATATTCAAAGACATAAAAGTAAATCTTGCAACGGCTAAATCTATTAAAGGAAAAGTTACCTATTCTGAAATAATTAAGATTGATAAAGCAACCCTTAAAATAGATCAGAAAAAAACAGTTTTCGCTATTGAACTCGATAATTCAGATGAGAACTTCGTAATTGACCGGGGATTGGCTGTTTGTAACTACTTAAAAACACAAATCAATTCAGGCGATTCCTTAAGGATATTTTACAGAACCGGTACAAATAAATATAACAGGTTCGTTTTTCAAATTGAAAAGGGCCAAAAAATACTGGTTACCATTGCTGATTATAAGAAAGGAGAGCTAAAAATGATCGTACTTTGCTATTTATTTGGTTTTATAATATTAGGTGGTCTGTTAATATGGTACCTCATCAAAAAGAAACATACTGAACTTGCATAACATCTGAATGAAATTTTGTTTGACGATACTGATTTTAGCTATCACACAAGTTGTGAATGCCCAAACTACCGACACTGTCAGTCTCAAAATTTTGCATTATAAAACGGCTTATATAGATAATATTTTTTATCCGGACTTCGAATTGATGCTTACCAATAACAATAAGTCATCTTTAAAACTTCCTTCTACATTTTCCGCAAGCGCTACAAGGAGCTACAGCCCCATTTCCAACTTGATAGCTGAAGTAGAATTCCTGGATGAAGAAGATTGTGACCCTGCTCCAACGAGGGTTAACTGCTGCTATTTTGGCTCAAATAAAATGCCCCCTACTACG
>CAYWSQ010000021.1:0-26683 GCA_964460925.1 uncultured Flavisolibacter sp.
ATGTATTCAGTGGGTTTGGCCGAAACGTTCCTGCGGCGAAGCGTGGCTTCGTCTATCCTCAAGCGGTAGAGGAATTTAAAATCACCCTGCCTGGTTACTTCACTCACCAGGGTATTATCGCCGGCGGTTCTTGTTTCCAGCAGGCTGCTCTGGTAGTTGGTGAGTGGGAAGGTATAGGTGGAATCAAGTGTTACAGAAAAAAATCCAACTGAATCGATATCGGTTTTGCCCCAGTCCTTCAATACACTATCCACTTCCGACGGAGGGGGATTACGCAGCACTTCATCACCGATATAAACGAGGGTGTCAAGACCTGCTCTTTCTGATTTGAAGAAACCGGCATAACGGTTGCCGATACCATTTTCATCACTTACAAAAGTGAAGTGGTTCACATTGTACTGGGAAGGGTAGCGGGCATTGCCGAATCTCTGGCTGGTAAGCTGGGAGATCTGTTTGAATTCTGATTTGTTCCAGTTATCGATCAGGAAGATGTTGTAATTTCTTTCACTTACTGCCGTATCATTATTTTCAGCAGAGGCAGAAGGGCGGTTGGAAGAGAAGATGATACCTGTTTTACCCGGGAAGGCAACAAAGGACGCGTCCAGGTCATCATAAATATCATCTGTGATCTGCTCATAACTGTTCTTGTCGATCTTATAAACGAAGATATCTGTCTGCCCGCTTTTCACAGCGCTCAGGATAAGTGTATTGGCATCGAGCATGTACTTCATGTCCTGCACCTGCGTAAAACCGGTGAGTGCCTGCTGGTTGATCTTTACCCTGTTCACGATATCATACACAAACATCCGGGTCTGTCCCTTTTCGTTATAGATCACGGCCAGCCTGGTACCCTTTCCATCCCAGGCCATCAGCGGGTAATTGGGATTGATCTCGTCTTCCCTCGTGCGGGCACCGTAAGTGAGGAGCACTTTGCGGTCCGTGAAATTCGGGTGAAACACCACGCTGTATTTTCCCTGCTTGAATTCCACCGAAGCATAGGCAAAGCTGCGGGGCATGGGGTTGGCGTTGAAACGGATGTAATCTTTTTTACCAATCTCCCTAACCACAGAAAGTTGTCCGCGCGGGGCCACCCGGCGGCCGCGTACATCCTTGTAATATTTTTCTGCTTCTTCGGACATAAAATCCTTGAGCACATCCTTGAATTTTTTCTTCGCGATCTTTTGCGTGGCACTGTTCAGGTTGCGGTAGATACGGGCGAGGTACAGCAGGTATGTGGTTTTGGCGCGGCCATATTTATTGCCCATATAATACCAGAAAGCATGTCCTGCCAGGTTGGGCTTTTCAAAAGCAAGCTGGTAAAAATTCTTGTATTCACCACTGAGCAGCGCATTCTTTAGCTGGTCGTCCAGTACAGTGCTCCATTCTTCCGCGGCATATTCGATATAACCATCGGTAAGCCATTTGGGAAGATCGAGCAGGGTCTGGTTAGCCGCGAATTCGCCCAGGTCGTCGCCAAACAAAACGTTTTGCACCAGCACGGCAGCAATACCCTGGCGGATCTGGCGGCGCAGGTTCTCGTGATTACCATCAAAATAGATCAGCATTTTATTGTTCACCAGTTTGGTGATGCCACCGGTGTTTTGCCAGTCGATGCCTAGGCCGATATTTGACTGCTGCATCTCATCGAAGCTGTTATAAACAGCGATGTTAGCACGGCGCTGCAAGCCGTATTCAATAAACTCTTCCAGTTGTGTCAGCTCCTTTTCGGCAACCTGGGCTACGTACTTGCCGATCTCAAGCCCGTCCTGGCTGAAATAAGTATTGAAATTGTCTGTCTGGTAGTATTTCCAATTGAATTTCTGGTATTGCACCCTGTTCTTCCCAAACTCAACTGCATTCACTTGTGCCTGGCCCTTTAAAGAGAGAACTGTGATCAAGGCAGCACAGGCCATCCGGCCAATCGTTATATTCATAAAGTATGAGGTGATTTCAATTTAAAAGCTCCCGGTTTGAATAGTAAATTGCATTTAAAAATACAAAAAAGCTGCATGCTAACGGTTCAACCCTTTACCTTCAACCCCGTTCAGGAGAATACATACGTAGTTTACAACGAAAAAGGTCAATGCTGTATTATAGACCCCGGTTGTTATTTTGCCTCAGAGGAGATGGAATTGAAAAAATTCATTGAGGACAAGCGGTTGAAACCCATTTACCTGTTAAATACCCACTGTCACCTCGACCATATCTTCGGCAACCGGTTCGTTCATAAAACTTTTGGTCTTGAACTCCATCTCCACCCGCTGGAAAAACCTGTGCTTGAGCATGGACCAGTCTCGGGACAGATGTTCCAGCTTCCTTTTGATAATTACGATGGTCCGCTGCACTACCTGGAGGAAGGTGACCAGATCCGCATTGGGGACGAGGTGATGGACATCCTTTTTACACCCGGGCATTCACCCGGCAGCATCAGTTTTTACAGTAAGGCGCATAAATTCCTCATCAGCGGTGATGTTCTTTTTGAAGGAAGTGTGGGACGGACGGATCTTCCCGGCGGGAGCTTCGAGGTGCTTGAACAAAGCATCCGGACGAAATTATATACCCTTCCGGAGGATGTGATTGTTTATTCAGGGCATGGAGGGTCTACTACGATTGGGGATGAAATGAGGTCGAATCCTTTCGTGAAGATGAAGTGAGGGCTGTTAGCTGTTAGCCATTGGCTTTGGTGTTTTTAAGTACGGATAGTTCTTTTACCGCAGAGAAAAGGAGAAAAAGAGATGGTGCAGAAGAAAAACCGCCAAGAAAGAAGTAAAGAAGGTGAGACGAAGAATAATTGAATTCGCAACCATTACTTACCGCCTTCCCGTCTTACCGGCTAAAAAATCAGAAATAGAAATAGAAAGAGAAAGAGAGAATGTTTGCATAAAGTCTAGTAGCTAGCAGCTAGAGGCTAGCAGCTAAAGAGGCCCCGCTCCTGGTACATTCGTATTCTCACCAGGCATCGGTTGAACAGGGTAAAATCTTTTAATGACTGGCAGCCGGCTGAATTCTTTTTTCTCCACCCTCCCAATAAACCAGATAAAAACTCCAAACAGGGCAAGTCCAGCCAGGTGCACCAGCCAGATATTTTCCATTACAGACCGCAAACCCTGGTGGATCCCGAAAAGCAGGATGCAGACCATGATATAGGCCAGCAGTTTTTTCCAGGCATAGGGAACCGGATAGAATTTTTGTCCAAGTACAAAGCTGGCCACCATCATAAATCCATAGCAAAGCAGGGTGGCAATGGCACTTCCGAAATAACCTATCTCCGGGATCAGTAAAATATTGACCACAACCGTAATAGCCGCGCCGATTATGGTAATGAAAGCCCCATAAAGGTTCTTATCGGTGAGTTTGTACCAAATGCTCAGGTTATAATAAATACCCAGGAAAATTTTGGAAAGCGCGAGTATCGGCACCACCATGATGCCCAGTCCGTACTCCGGGTGTTTGGTTGTGATAAAACTTTTCCAGAGATCCAGGAAGAGTACAATGAAGAGAAAGCAGAGGCAGCAGGCCAGTACAAAAAATTTCATCACCCTTGCATAGGTCCGCTGCGCGTTTTGTTCTTTCGACTGCTGGAAGAAAAAAGGTTCTGCTCCCATGCGGAAAGCCTGGATGAAAAGCACGATTAGAATAGCCAGTTTATAATTAGCTGAATAGATCCCGTTCGCTGATTTTGCCTGCTCAACCGTGCCGTCAAAAAAACGAAGGAGGAGTTGCCTGTCGATGGTTTCATTCACCATTCCTCCAAATCCCACAATGATGAGAGGCAGGGAATAAACCATCATTTCTTTCCATAACTGTTTATTAAAGGTCCATTTGATCTGCAACAATTCCTTTCCCAAAAACAGGATGGTTGCTACGCTGGCAATAAGGTTGGAAAGAAATACATAACCGATATCAAGTGTTTCACCGCTGAACCTGGGATAGATCCAGAAGAAGAAAAGCTGGAGCCCGATGGTGAGCAGGATGTTGGCCACTTTTACCATGGCATACTTACGAGGCCTGTTTTGTTGCCGCAGCACCGAAAAAGGAAGTGCCGCCAGTGTATCCGCCGCAAGAATGAGTGAGAGCCAGGTGATCCATTCCGGTTTCGATCCGATCTTCATGAAATCAGCCAGGGGTTGTCTCCAGAAGATCAGCAAACCGGAAAGAAGGATGGTGGTGCCCAGCAGGGAAATGAATCCGGTGGAGTACACCGAACCTTTTTCTTTTTCCTGTTGTACAAACCTGAAGTAGGCTGTTTCCATACCATAAGTGAAAAGGATACTTAATAATGCGGCATTGGCATAAAAAAGAGAAACGTCACCAAATTCAGTGGTGTCAAAAAGATAAACATGCAGGAAGGTGAGCAGGTAATTAAGAAATCGGGCTGCTACATTGCTCAGCCCGTACCACATGGTTTGTCCTGCCAGTTTTTTGATACTGCTCATCTAAAGGATATATGGATTATGCCTGGTTGTTGGTTCATTTAATTTTCGAAAGTACAATACCCTTTATAATTTCCGCTTATTCCCTGTACGCGGCATTATTCAGGAAGCTGGAATCAGAAAGCGTACGCAGGAAATGTACCAGGTCATTTTCATCCTGGTTGCTTAAAACAATTCCATTGGTAAGCAATGGATCGAGCGTGGCACTTTGGTTCACACCAAAGCGGTAATGCTGGATCATATGTCGTGGCAGGCTGAACCTTCCGTCGTGAGAATAATAAGAGGTGAACTCCAGGTTGCGCAGGCTGGGCACCCTGAACTTCAAAGAATCGGATGAAAGCCCCGTTACCATCATCAAACCATAATCCTTCAATGCAGGGTTGATCTCGAGTCCCACATTACGGAAACTGTAATCGGTAAACAAAGGTTCCTGGTGACAACTGCCGCATTTGGACTGGAAGATCTGGTAACCGCTTTGTTCCTGCGGGTTGAACTCATCCTGTCCCTGTAATACCTTGTCATATTTTGAATTGGCTGAAACCATGTTCACTAAAAACTGTGTCAGTGCCTTGTACATTCTTTCGGCTGAAACCTGCTCATCACCAAATGCGTTTTTGAACATGGACTTATAAGCGGCATCAGCTTTCAGTTTATTGACAACCGATGCAATTGTCTCCGCCATTTCGGTAGGATCGGTAATATGTTTCGCATAAATGGCCTGCAGGCTGGCCGCGCTTCCATCCTGGTTGAAATACGGATGCCAGGCGAGGTTGAAAAGTCCCGGGGCATTTCTCAACGTATGAGAATTATTATAACCATGGCTTCGGTCATGATCCTTGGTGGTGAAGGCTGCCTCGGGATTATGGCAGGAGGAGCAGGGGAAATTTCCATCAAGCGAAAGCCTGCCATCATAAAATAATTTTCTTCCCAGCAGGATACCCTCTTTAGTGAGCGGGTTACTGGTGAATGAATGGGTGGGCTGGGGAAAACCGGGGGGAACAATAAAATTGACTCCTGTGGCCGGCAATGGGGGGTCATTTTTCCGGCAGCTTTCCAGGATGGTGGCGCCGCCTAAAATGAAAACGAGGATAAGGAATATGGCCAGGTTGCGTTTCAAGCGATTTGAATCTTGCTCTAAACTATAAAAAAAACAGGGTAGGGTGGTTGTTAAAAATCACCCGGCCTCAGTTTTTTCCTGATCTTTTTCCTGTCGGATGAAAGTTTTTTTGATTCAAGCCGTTTCTCTTTAGCTCTTTTGGAGGGTTTGGTAGCAATACGTGCTTTTTTCTTTTTGAGTGCTTCGATTACCAGGTCATGTATCTTCTGCACTGCCTCCTCTTTGTTGGATAACTGTGTGCGGTGCGTTTGGGCACGAACCACCAGGCTGCCTTCGCTATTGATGCGGTTGCGGAGTTTTTCTTCCAGCCTGTTTTTTTGTTCTTCGGATAGAAAAGCAGATGCACGGATATTGAAAGAAGCAATGACCGCTGTCTCCACTTTATTCACATTCTGTCCGCCTTTACCGCCACTGCGCGTGGTTTGCAGGTTGATCTCCTGGGTCAGGTCCATGAAATATATTTTCAGCACAAATTTAAATGCCGGCGCGGGATGCATGTTTTATTTTTGAGAAATTGATAGAGTATCACACATGAGGATCGTAGTACAAAGAGTTTCGCATGCAAGTGTAAAGGTGGAGGGACGCATTACCGGCGCTATTGAAAAGGGACTGCTGGTATTGCTTGGCATTGAAGATTCCGATGGTGAGGAAGACATAACCTGGCTAAGCAACAAGATTGTCAACCTGCGCGTTTTTGATGATGAGAATGGCGTGATGAACCGTTCGTTGCTGGAAACGGGTGGAGCTATTTTACTCGTAAGCCAGTTTACCCTTCATGCTTCCACTAAAAAAGGCAACCGGCCGAGTTATATAAGGGCCAGCAAACCGGATGTGGCCATTCCTCTTTATGAAAAGGTGATCAGGCAACTGGAAAAGGATAGCGGTAAAAAAGTGGAGACAGGCATTTTTGGTGCAGACATGAAGGTTGAGTTGCTGAATGATGGGCCGGTGACGATCATTATTGACAGTAAGAACAGGGAGTAAGAGATTTTTGTATCCGTTAATTATTGAATAATTCAAATCTCAGTATGTATAAATTCGGATATTGCCTTTGGCTTATTCTTATTGCTGCCGCGGATAGTTACTCCCAGGAAAGAATCAATCGCTTTGAAATCAGGGTTTTTTTTCAATATGAAAAGCAGGAAGCTGTCATTCCATTAGGCTTTTATCCAAAAGTTGAAGGAACAGCTATCAACTTTGGAATTGATGTGTTATACAGAGTGCATATAAAAAAGATATCATTTCATGGAGGTCTTGGATATTTCCGCAACAAAATAAACCTTAGAAGGCCATATGATCACCAGGCACTGAATGTTGGAAGAGACAGTCTCCCTATAGGATTGGCGGCAAAAGATTATACCTATTCGGAAATGAGGATGCCATTGGGATTTAGTTATTCAATTAATTCTAACCAATCCAGGAGTTACAACCTGGGAATAGAATACTTGCCGCATTTTACATTTATGCAGAATTATAATGGCAATAAACCATTTCCCGGTGCCAATACACAGGCTTCGGGTTTCTTTTTAAGAGCGCAATCAATTAATTTCTTCCTGGCCCTTGACAAACACCTCCCAGGTAAAGGCACAATTGGACTTCAACCTTATGTTCGGGTGTTTTACAAGTATCAAACTGATGAGTATTTGTATGAAAAGCTTCCAGGCAATTTTGTGAAGTATTTTGATGCCTGGGGACTGGCAATCAGTTATGCTTTCCGTTAGGAATCACAGTAAATCTCCTGTTGAGAATAAGGAAATTAAGTACTAATTCTGTAAAGAATTATAGTGAGGGTAGCATGGAGAAAATTAATGACATACAGGACAGGCAGGATCTTATCAACTTTCTCTGGGCTTTTTACAATAAAGCAATCCATGATGAGCTGATCGGCAGGTTCTTTACGGAAGTGGTTCCCCTCAACCTGGAGACACATATTCCTGTGATCGCTGATTTCTGGGAATCCGTTGTTTTTAATGCAAGGGGATACCGTAAAAATGTGATGGAAGTGCACCAGCATATTCATGCTTTGTCATCCATCAAGGCAGAACATCTTGACCGCTGGGTGGAGATCTTCACCACTACAACGGATGATATGTTTGAGGGGGATAAGGCTACACTGATGAAGCAAAGAGCACGTTCCATTGCCACGCTTATGAATATCAAACTGAATCACCAGGGTTGAACTATTAAAATATATTTCATGACCATAAAGGAAGCGCAGCTTACAGTTGACCAGTGGATCAAAACTAAGGGTGTCCGTTATTTCAGTGAACTTACCAATATGGCTATCCTAACAGAAGAAGTGGGAGAAGTGGCCAGGCTGATGAGCCGCCTGTATGGTGAGCAGTCTTTTAAGGAGTCTGACAAGGAAAAAGAACTTTCCGATGAACTGGCGGATGTGTTATGGGTTTTGATCTGTATTGCCAACCAGACGGGTGTGGATCTGACCGAGGCATTGCAAAAAAACCTTGCGAAAAAAGACGGCCGCGATGGCCTTCGGCACAAGCAGAATGAAAAATTGAAATAAAAAATTTTACAGCTTCACATCAACATACAGTTTTTTGATTCGGCTATTTTTTTTCGCCGGGAAGGCGGCAAGGCGGTAAATAGATTCATTAAATTATTGAAGGTTTTTGAAGGATCATGATGTTAATAGATTATCTGAATTAGTACACTACTTACCGCCTTGCCGCCTTCCCGGCCTGTATTTTTTATATAATTAAACTGCTCTGAATAAATCAAAGGCGCTACATACTATAGGTCATCGGCCCCTCCCCCTTGGCTATTTTTTTGCATAAAACCTTCTTATGAAAGGATTTTCATTCAAGCTGGTATGGAAAGCATTGAAAGCGGCATTCACAGGTTTTAATGATGATAAAGTAGTTAAGCTGAGCGCTTCGCTGGCTTATTTCACCGTTTTTTCACTTGGACCTTTACTGATCGTAATAATATTTCTGCTTGGTTTTTTCCTGGGCCAGGAAGCAGCCCAGAACAGCATTTACGCCCAATTGCAGAGTTTTATTGGCAAGGACGCGGCGCTCCAAATCCAGGAGATCATCAAAAATGCTTCTTTGTCGGGCAAAGGCGGCATTGCTGCCGTGATCGGTATTATCACACTTCTTATTGGTGCCACCACCGTATTTGGTGAGATACAGGATTCGATCAATAGCATCTGGGGTCTAAAACCACGACCTAAAGTGGGCATCGTTAAATTGTTGCTTACCCGTTTGCTGTCGTTCGGCATGATTGCCTCGCTTGGATTTTTACTGCTGGTCTCACTTGGCGCCACAGCGGTGGTGGAATCCCTGGGCGACCGCCTGCTTGCACGTTTCCCGGATGTAACCGTTGTAATCTTCTATATCATCAACCTGGTGCTGAACCTTACAGTGACCACAGTTTTGTTCGCTGTTATTTTCAAAGTGCTGCCGGATGCCACTATTAAGTGGAAAGATATCTGGCCTGGCGCCATCGCCACTTCCCTTCTTTTCCTCGTGGGCAAATTCGCCATCTCTTTTTATATCAGCAAAAGTGAAGTAGGCAGTACCTACGGGGCTGCCGGTTCGCTGGTGGTTTTACTGCTTTGGGTTTTTTATTCGGCCATCATTTTATATTTCGGGGCCGAATTCACCAAGGCTTATGCCATCAAACGCGGCGCCCGCATCATTCCCAATAAATACGCGAAATGGGATCATGAAGAAACGGTTCCCGGTGCAAAACCCAAGAACCTGCAGGAAGAAACCGCTGCCGCTTTTCATTATCCGCAGCCGGCCGCAACACCGCGCACCTCTTCTTCACCGCATCCTTTTGTGCACCCAATAACTCAACCCAAAAAACCAGGCGGTATGGGAACCGTTATTGTTGGTTTGCTGATCTACCTGTTACGTTCACCCCGAAACTCCCAAAAAAACCAGGAAAGTGCTTAGCGCTTTATCTTTAGACTGATAACCCTTCATAAATGAGAAAAAAGATCACGGCAAAAGGACTCTGGCAAATGATGGTACATACCTTCAATGGATTTGTAGATAACAAGGTTCTCAAGCTGAGCGGATCATTGGCCTATTTCACGGTGTTTTCCATTGGGCCCATGCTGCTGGTGATGATCTTTCTTGCAGATGTGTTTTATGGTAGGGTTGCTGTGGAAGGAAGGATTTTTGACCAGCTAAACGGCCTGGTTGGCCCGGTTGCCGCCAACCAGATACAGGATATCATCCGTAATGCCACACTCAGCGGCAAAACCACGCTGACTGCAATCATCGGCTTTACAACCTTACTCATTGGCGCCACCACTGTTTTTTCCGAGATTCAGGATTCCATCAATGCCATCTGGAATCTCAAGCCAAAACCCAAAAAAGGGTGGCTCAAGATCCTGATGAACCGGCTGCTTTCTTTTTCTGTTGTAGTGGGGCTGGGTTTTGTGCTGCTTGTTTCATTGATCGTAAATGGGTTGATCGAAGGTATGATGGACCGCCTGCAGCAGAACTACCCGGATCTTACCGTGCGGCTGGTGTATATCTTTAACCTGCTGATCACCTTCATTGTAATCACACTTCTATTTTCCGTGATCTATAAAGTGCTGCCGGATGCAAAGATCAAATGGAAGGATGTGCTCATCGGTTCCATGTCCACAGCCGTGCTTTTTATGCTGGGTAAATTCGCCATGACTTTTTACATCGGCACCTCTGATATCGGAAGCACTTATGGAACCGCCGGATCCCTCGTAGTGCTGCTACTCTGGGTGTATTATTCCTCCGTGATCCTGTACTTCGGAGCAGAATTTACCAAATCATGGGCAGCCATGTACGGCTCCCGCATTTATCCCACCCAATATGCCGTGTGGGTAAAACATGTGGAAGTGGAAGAAGAGAACGGAACCCTCAAGCAACTGGAGAAAGAGAAGGAGATAGAGAACAGGGAGACGGATGATTCGATAAAAGTCACATGAAGGTGGAGCCTCGAGCTGATAGCTCCGAGCTGCGAGAGGATGCTTCCGGTCCAGAAAAAATTCGGGAATACAAATGATTTTTAGATTCGCAGGTTCAATCTAGCAGCTAGCAGCTAGCAGCTCGAAGCTTTTTCCCCTTACTTTTGCGCCCATGGCAACAGACAGTAACAGGTTCCAGGCGATCATCTCGCATTGTAAGGAATACGGATTTATTTTTCCATCATCCGAGATCTATGACGGGCTGGGTGCAGTGTATGATTACGGCCAGTGGGGCAGTGAGCTTAAAAAGAACATCAAAGACCACTGGTGGAAGAGCATGACCCAGATGTATGAAAACATTGTAGGTATTGATGCGGCCATCTTCATGCATCCCACAACCTGGAAGGCCAGCGGCCACGTTGATAATTTCAGTGATCCCATGATCGACAACCGTGACAGTAAAAAACGTTACCGTGTTGATCACCTTATAGAAGCAAAAGCCGAAGAACTGGAAGCAGCAGGCCATAGCGAGCAGTCCGAACTCCTGCTGAAGCAGATGGATGAATTGCTTGCTGCCAATGATTATGCGGGCATCAAAACGCTTATTGAAAATAATAAGATCGTTTGTTCGGTGAGCGGCACTTCCAACTGGACCGATGTACGACAGTTCAACCTGATGTTCTCCACCGAATTTGGTGCAGTTTCATCTGAAGAAGACAATACCATTTACCTGAGGCCTGAAACAGCGCAGGGCATATTCGTGAACTTTCTCAATGTGCAGAAAACAGGAAGGATGAAAATTCCTTTTGGCATTGCGCAGATCGGGAAGGCCTTCCGCAACGAGATCGTAGCAAGGCAGTTCATCTTCCGCATGCGTGAGTTTGAACAGATGGAGATGCAGTTTTTCATTCGTCCCGGTACTCAAAAAGAATGGTACGAGTACTGGAAAGAAGAAAGAATGAAATGGCATCTTGCCCTTGGGATTCCTGCTTCAAAATACCGTTTTCATGACCATGTGAAACTGGCCCACTACGCCGATGCAGCCTGTGATATTGAATATGATTTCCCGATCGGGTTCAAGGAAGTGGAGGGTATTCATTCCCGGACCGATTTTGATTTGCGCAGCCACCAGGAATACAGCAAAAAGAAAATGCAGTATTTCGATAATGATGTTGACCCGGCTACAGGCAAGCCTTATGGCAATTACATTCCTTACGTAATCGAAACCTCCATCGGGGTTGACAGAACGGTGATGCTGATACTGAGTGAGGCTTACGAGGAAGAAGACCTGAGTACGGAGGAGAAAAAAGACAGCCGTGTTTTATTGAAGTTCCCGGCCAAACTGGCTCCTATTAAACTGGCCATCCTTCCCCTGCTGAAAAAAGACGGATTGCCCGAGATCGCGAAAAAGATCATGGATGAATGCAAACCTCATTTCCGTTGTTTTTACGAAGAAAAAGACGCGATCGGGAAAAGGTACCGCCGCATGGATGCATTGGGTACACCTTTCTGTGTAACGGTAGATCACCAGACAAAAGAAGACAATACAGTAACAATCAGGTACCGCGACAGCATGAAGCAGGAAAGAATTCCATTGGATGAGATTAAGAATATTGTTCTGAATTCGCTGTATTAACATTGTTTTGGTGCAGCGCCATGAAAGGATTGTTGGTCTCACGGAAAAAACTAAACTTATGCGGCAGCTTATCATTGCATCCTTACTGCTTTTGATTTTCAATACAGGAAATACTCAGGAAAAAGAGTTTAAAACAGAAGGACAGACCAGCTTTTTCGCGGAAGGTGGCGGAGCCGGTATCATGTTCTCAGCCAATATTGACAGGCGATTCAATTCCACTCATCTTGGATTGGGGGGCAGGATCGGGGTTGGTTTCGTAACTGCCTATGATGATTATTATGATCCCATGACCGGCCAATACCATTGGGGTGATCAGAAGTCGGCCATTACTTTACCGGTCCAGCTCAACTATGTATTTGGAAAATCAAATTCTCCCCACACATTTGAAGTGGGCGGAGGTTTGACTTATGTAAGTAAAAAACTGAGCATCATCAATTTTTATGATGAGGATCGCTCCAATGTATTCGGAACTTTTTCTTTCATGTACAGGCGACAGCCACGCAATGGTGGTTTTTCCTGGAGGGCAGGATTCACACCGCTGATCGCAAAAGGACTGATACAGCCTTTTGGCGGTTTGAGTGTTGGGTATAATTTTTAGCTCCGAGCTATTAGCTGCGAGCTAAGAGAAGGCCAATAGCCAATGGCCATTGGCTTATCCATAAACTTCCTGCACAATAGATTTCTTATCAAATCCCAGTTCCAGGATTCTCTGCTTCGCTTCGGTGATCATATCCTTCCAGCCGCAGAGATAGAATTTTGATGGAGGTAGATTTTCATCCTTCACCTGCTCTTTCACCAATTGCTCATAAACTGCATGCACATAACCACAGCAGCCATCCCAGCTTTCGCGGGAGAGGGTGGGGAGGTAATAAAAATCATTCATTTCCTTTTCCAGGCTTTTCATCTCTTCATAGTATAGCAGGTCGGCACGGGTGCGGGTGCCAAATACCAGAAAGATCTTCCGGTGGGACAGCCTTTTATTTTTTATATGATGGAGCATGCTTCTGAAAGGAGCGATACCTGTGCCTGTGCAGATAAAATACAGATCAGTGTCGATTACAGGATCAAGTAGAAAAATTCCCTGGGGACCTCGAAGATTTACTAAGCTTCCGATTTTTATATTGTTGAATAAGAATGTGGAACCGGCTCCCCCTTCGAGTAAAACAATCAACAGTTCAATTTCATTGCTTCCATCCGGCCAGGAGGCAATGGAATAACTCCTCCATCTTTTCCCTGGTTTTTCACCGATGGGAAGGTCAAGTGTTACAAACTGTCCGGGCTCGAAATCAAACCTCTCCTGGTTTAACAGCTTCAAACGGAAGCGTCTTGTCTGTTTCGTTTCTTGTACTATACTGATGACCTCGGCTTTTTGCCAGGTTAGTGGAGCCATTTGTTTTTTTTAACATTTATAGGAAACTAATTGAGTGTAGTCAAGCGTTAATGACTTATCCACATTTTTTAACTATTGGCACAGTAGTTGAAAAATTAAAATCAGAATTTAATTACTCAAGATATTTTAGTCGGACGGTTTAGGTTAAAGGCCAGTATTCTTACTGGCCTTATTTTATTGAAGTGCAACGGGTTCCAATATTTTAAAAGCAGGCTGAACAGCCTGGTAAAATTTCCCGTTCATTTTATAGACTACAACAATTTCATTGCTTGCCGCAAGAGATCTTCCTTCTTTCGATAGTTTATCAGCAATGGCCGGGCCCGGTTTTAATTGCACCAGTTTTTGTCCCGTAGCCGGTACCAGCTCCATTTTTGGCTGTCCCGGTGCAGTAAAATTCTGTCGCGTTACAGGGGCTGTTACAGTTTCCATACCTGCGGAATAAGGATGTCCGTCAATCCAGATCTCGGAAGGATAGATCCTGGAATCTGAGGCCAGGTAGATCAAATAGTTGAACCTTGATTTTTGTTCCACCTCTTTTTGTTTTCCTCCTTCTTCAACAGGCGCCTGTGGAAAGGCCCCGCCGATCACGGGTTCTTTGTACGCGTAGAGTTTTACGGTACCGACCTGTCCTGATGCCATGAAGGCAAGAACAACTAAGGTGAGAGTTAGGATGCTCCTTGTCATTGCCTTGTGATTTTCTGAATGTGACGGTACCTGTTATCATCGCTGTAAATGCTAAGGATATAAGTTCCGGCAGCAAAGCGCTGTATGTCCACTGATCCACCCTGGTAAGCTGTTTCTTTGCGCATCAATAGCTTCCCGCTCATATCATACAACTGCACGGAGATCTTTTTCACCCCGAACATTTTGCCAGCCTGGTAATGAATGGCGGAACTGCCCATAGTGGGAAATACCTTCGTGATAAAATTTTTATCGTTCGTCACGGGCTGCACCGTTGTGTTTTGCGTGGGGACAAAATTGGTTGTGCCCAGTGAAGTATAATACATACCATTACCATGTGTGCCGATCAGCAGCACATTATCTGTAGGGCGGTAGGTCATTGACTGCACCACTGCGAAATTCAATACATCACTGCCTTCTCTCTGCCAGCTTGGGGACTGGTTGGCGAGCAAGGTTGCACCCAGGTTGGCCACGCTGTAAAGGCCTACGGAAGTGCCTACATAATATTCCGTAACCGGATTATTTGAAGCATCTTTTTTTACAATGATCATGCAACTGCGTACGGAAGGCAGGGTGAGGTTTCCTTCGCCTGACCGCCAGTTGGGTGTGGCTGCTTTCGCGTTATCAGTCCACCAGATACTGACAACCCCGTAATTGGATATCACGGCCATCACTTCATTATCATTATTGGGATTCACTGCAATGTCCTGCACATTGCCTGCCATACCAAAGGGTGTGATATTGACCGGCGCATTGGTGGCAGGGGCATTCTGGTGATCATCAAAACGGTAGATCCTGCCATTGGTGGTGCCAAGATACATCGAATGCCCGCTATGATAAGGTCCTCTTGTGAATGCAATGGCCCTGATGCCTACGCTCCTTCCATTGGCCGGATCAATAGCAGATGAAATTCCGGTAAGTTCCTGCCAGCCCGCGGTAGCCGTGGCTGCGGTGGTGCGGAACAGCCGGTTGAAATTGACGTAAAATAGATTTTCTGAATTATCCTGGTCGAGGCGGAAGTTGGTGATGAATTCCCCGAACTCATTGGTGGCGCCAGGGAAGGCCGTTGTAAGGTTTGGAGGCCTGATGCCAACGAAACTAACGCCATTGGTCATGCGCACTCTCTGGATATTTCCATATTGGGATCCGCCAAAAAGGTACTGGTTCTGGTTGGTGACATTGATCTTGGAAATACCAACAGCGCATCCATCTCCTCCCAGCATCCTTACATGGTTATTACTGTCACCGGGATTGACACCGGGAAGTATCCCTAATTTATCCCTGAAATGTGTACCGTTGTCCTGCGAACCCCCCGCAAAATTATTACGTCCCGGATCAGGGTCCATGGCCACATAATAATACTGGAGTGTCTGGTAGTTCGGTATCACGGTCCAGGTAACATTGGCAGCGGTTATATTGGACGAAATGCGGATGCCGCCATCATCGCCGCAGATCACTTCATTGGAGTTGGAGGGATTGAATACAAGCGCGTGCATGTCGGGATGACCATCCGGGTAAAGGGAATAAGTGAAATTGGTCTGGTACCCGTTGATCCAGGATGTATTGTTGGGTGTTGCGAAACCATCGGTAGATCGATAGAGGTTGGTGCCGCCAATGAAAACCATATTGGGATCATTGGGTTTTACGGTTACGATCATATCATAACCACCCTGTACAGACAGGGGATCGGAACCTGAAGCATTGCCAGAGGGAAAATCGGGCATGTTGGCGGAGCGGTTGGTCCAGGTATAGCTGTTGCCACTAATGTCAAGTTTGTAAAGGTCAGCTTCCGGTTTCTGGTCAGGCGCATCGCTGCTCAATCCATTTTCATAAAAAACATAAGCGATATTCTGGTTGGAAGGTGCAATGGTGATCAGAATTCTCCGGGAAGCCTGTCCAATGGCATTACCTCTCCATTCTCCCACTGAATCCACACCTAGCGTTGTACCACCTGCAATGCGGCTGTAACTTCCTGTATTGCCCGTATTGGAAACCCAAACACCACGGATACTGGTGGTGGGATTACCCCCATTAACTCCTATAAAAATTTTTCCTGCCGTGGTGATGGCCACATCCATCTGGCCATTGGCAGCATTGGCGCTGCCTGTGCTGCCGAATACGGCCTCGAAACTGTTGCCGCCATTTGTAGAGCGGATCACTCTCCGGTGGCAGGCAACAAATAAATGCCCGTTGGCGGGATTCACAGCAAGTTTATGTACAAAATCAAACGCGTGATCGAATTCTTCCAGGCTGGTTCCCTGGGGTGTATTGCCGGGAAGATCGGTGAAATTGAATGTGAGTTTGGTCCAGGTAGCACCATTGTCCACAGATTTCCAGATACCATGACCCATGTAAGACGCACCTACCAGGTCACCTGCGGAATTGCCGTAAGGTTCCCCGCCTGCGGCATACCAGGTATCCTGGTTGCCCGGTCTCGGATCCTGGGCAAGAGTAGTAAAGCTATGCACATCATTCTGCGGTGTAACCAGGGTCCAGTTGGCGCCCCCGTTAGTGGAGCGCATGATGCCGCCGCTTACACAACCGGCAATGATCACACGGTTGCTGGTGCCGTTGTAACGAACATCATAGGCAACAGCGCGGGTGCGGCCGCCAACATTATTTGGACCGGCAGGGAAATAAGTATTGAGCGCCATCATTCTCATGTCCCCATCAGCATTACGAACCGGGAGGTTCATGGCGAACTCTGTTTCCTTTTCAAAAATATCGGGAGGGATCTTGCCGGTAGCAGGGTCTTTAAGCATGTCATATTCATAACGAAGCCTGGCTTCAATGAAGGCTGCCGGGAGTTTTTCCTCTTCTTCTTTTTCAAAATAGGAAGTTTCACCAGACTTACCGGGAGGGGGTGTTTTCCGAAAATAAAAAAACACCATAGTAGCAATCGTAGCCAGGATGGCGGTCACCAGGATCTTTGATCTCATGCTGAAGATTTACGGGCTTAAGGGTTGAATATACTGGTATTGAAATTAGTGCATTTGAGGGAACCATACGGAGGGCAGGAAACTCAATTCTGTAAGGGCATGGATTTCTGAAGGTTTTAGAGATCGGGAGTAGAGTTTAACCGCCAAGGACGCCAAGAGCGCAAAGGTTACGCAAAGAATATTCGAACTATCCTTTGCGTTTCCTCTTTGCGCCCTTTGCGTCCTTTGCGTCCTTTGCGGTTAAGAACGATCATGCCTTTTACAAGTTCCGTAATTAAATTATCAAAATCAATAACCATTCCGCGTTGACACATTTGAAAATAAAAAGGCTCCCTTTTCAGAGAGCCTTTCAAAATTTATCGTCGGGGATCTCGACGAGTCCCGCCGAAACTCGTCGATTATTCTATCACAATCTTACTGAAATACGTCTTACCAGCCTGCTCCAGTTTCAGCACATAAACACCGGCATTCAGTTTTCTCAACTGCATCTGCTCTGAGAATTGTCCTGAAAATGCAGGATAGGATTTGCTGTACACCGACTGTCCCAGTGCATTCATGATATCGATCCGCATATCACCTCTCCTTGCTGCCTTGAATTTCAAAGCAAAATTTCCATTGCTTGGATTAGGTGAAACACTCAGTTCAATCGAAGCATTGTCAACCGGGTTCACCGCGCTGGCGATGAACGCGAAAGGCGCTGATGTTCTCTGGCAACCCAGGGCATCACTTGTTCTCACAGTATAATTGCCTGATTCAACCGGCTTGTGTTTCTTACCAGTAGCACCTGCTATGCTTACATTATCCCTATACCACTGGTTGCCTGTGTTCACGCTGCTCACCAGTGAATCGCCTACCATTGTAATAGCAGGCGTAGGTGCAACCGGTGCAACCACCGTTGCTCTTGCACTCATACAATCCGCTGTTCTCACCTTCATATTATAGAGGTAATAATAGAAGTTCTGGAAATAGTTTGGATCTCCTGCCTGCGTGGCACCATTACCAGTAAATGAGATCAAATTGCCCATGCTGAAAGGATAAGGATTACCCGTAACATTATTATTCCTGAAAATATTGGCATTACCCTGCGGACGTACAATGATCACGTGATCACCTGCCGGTAAAAACAGGTTCAGAAGAAAGTCTGCCCCGTTGTCGGCCGGATCAAAACCATTTTGTGTACCCGGTGCAGGGCTCGGGCTCGTTGGATAAACATCAATGGTTGTTGTGGAAATGGCAGAATAGGTAAAGCCGGTTCCGGATTGGGAAATGATATCCGCTACAATAAAATCAACCTTACCGGCTGCCTTTGTATAAAGTTTAGCCGACTCCAGTATCACCGGCATCGATGCTGAATACTTCATATAGTTGGCCGTTCCGGAAAGATAACCGCCTCCATTACCCCAGGCACCATTTGTTGCCGGACCTACATTTCCTCTTGCTCCTGTACCTACATAATAAGTATTGTTGGCGGGAATGTTAGTGGTATTGGTATTGAAACCATTGGCCACCGACTGGTTGCCGGTAGGAGAAGTGTACCAGAAATAATTAGCCGCCGGATCAGGGTTCGTCACTTTCAACAGGGCGATATTTCCGCAAACCACTGCAGCGGCAGTTGGTGCGCCCAGTACTTCAGCTATTGTTACCACTGTACGGAGGGTGTCGTTCGAGCGGTTTTTGTCAGACAGATCACTCGTGAAAATTTCAAAATTGTACATGGTACCGCCAATGCTGTTGAAAGGCGACTGAAAAGTATAAGTGCCAACGCCGGATGCCGGAATGGTGCCCGGGTAGGTTGCATTCAGTGCCGCCACCAGTGTTGTTCCATTCTTCACCAATACAGTAAGTGGAATATCTGTCTTGTCAACTGTACCGGTGTTCCTGATGCGGATCGTCACCTGTTGTTCGGAATTGTTACAGCTTCCTGTAACCGGTGAAACCAGGTCAATCACCGCTATATCGTTACTGGCAGGTCTGAAAGTAAGCCTGTAATCCTGGGTCTCTCCATTAGCATAACTGCCGCAGGGTGTAACGCTGGCTGGATCGGCAGTCTCTACTGCCACCACTCTCAGCCGGGCCGTATTACCTGCTGAAACTGTATTGGGAATAGTAAGATTGCCTCCAAAGGTTCCTGTACCGGCGATCACATTGCTGGTCGCGAGCAGTTCATTTGCATCTGTGAAATCACCGTCATTATTGAAGTCGGCAAAGATCTTTACGATCTTTCCATTGGCGGTTGCATCACAGCTTCCCACTGCTATGGAAAAAGGAAGGGTCTGACCTGCTTCCACTGAAGTGGAAAGACTGGTGAAGTCACTGTACGTAGTACAACCAGAAGGATTATTGTTATTGATGGTTCCCAGTGTAAAATTATTGATGCGTGCTCCGGCAGAAGAGGAAGCAGCAGAACTACAGTAAGCTGTTCCACCCACACCGCTGATGATGAGCGAATAGGCCTGGCTGCCTCTTTCCAGCATATTTTTATGTGTAATGGTAATGGTATAGGTTTCACCTGGCACCGCATCAGCTATATTGATCCTTTCTACGTTGTCCAGCTCATTATCCCCTTTTGTTGCTGCCGCATCCGGAACGGTGGGTAATAATTTCCAGGGCATATAGGTGGTGCTGCCTTTTGTTACACGCAGGTCAAGGTCGTTCACGAGTTTTTTGGCAGGATTGTCAAGTATATCAGCAAAATCAACCGGGCCTTTTGGATCGGTCCAGGCGATGGTAACTACCAACGGTCCATTACCGGAAGCAATGACGTTAGTTGTGAAACTGGCACCGCTGTTCAGCACATTCTCATGAATTTGATGGTTACCGGCATTGTTGGAACGGATCACTTCCGCCGCATTGCCCACATTCACCAGTCCCCATCCAAAACGGTAATCAGGTCCGGGGGCATCTCCTGCTTCATCAGCAGTATGTATGGTAAGACCTTTCAATGTTGCGGAACGCATGAAATTATTTCCATGAAGCTGCGCCCAGTATTGTTGAAGCAGTAAAAGTGAACCTGTAGTTCCTGGTGTTGCCATCGAAGTACCACTGAATGAAGAATAGGAAGTGGTTGTGGAAGCCGTGGGAGATAATACATCCACACCATTAGCCACTACATCCGGCTTGATCCTTCCGTCATCTGTGGGACCAAAACCTGTGAAACTGCTAAGCACCACATCCTCATTTTTACCATAACCATAAGGCAGCCCGGTTACCGCACCTACTGTAAGAATATTCTTGGCCGTGGCATAAGTGGAGATGATATCATACCCGTCGTTGCTGTAAATACCTGCAGGCCTGTTGCCGGCAGCAGCCATCGTACCCGAAGCATTGTAGCGCCAGTAGGGTTGTCCCACTGCAGGTCCGTTTACATTCCGGCTGTTACCTGCTGCAACCACGGGAAGATAGAAAGGTGAATTGTAAGCGATGGAATCCATCAGTTGAGCCTTGGTATCATAATAACCGAATTTATAATCTTCGTTATCGGTAGAGCGGCCCCAGAATTCCCAACGGTTCTGCGCATCGTTGTAGCGCCATCCCGTGATGGTGCTGTAAGAGTGATTGGATAATAATAGATTGGATGCTTCGCTGAAGATCTCTGCTACATCCCCATTAAAATCGTAAGCGGAAATACGGGGCATGCCGTATGACATTCCTTTTGCAATAGGGTTTACACCGGTAGCGATCATGGTGCCGGCTACGTGGGTGGCATGGTCGGAATTGCCGGAAGGATTATCCTTTTGCAATACCCTGCCATTCAGCTCCACGTGGTTGGGCATCACGGCGCCGCCATCCCAGATGGCCATCTTATCCTTGATGAGTTGTGAGTTGCCGGAGAGGTTCAATCCGCTTGATCCGCCAGGCCATAAAACATTGGTGCGTATGGTGGCCGCAGCAACTACATTATTAACCGTGGTATAATAGATCGGGAGTCCAAACTGGTCAACGCCAACAAGAAAAGCAATGTTGCCATCTTTGGAAATATAACTGGCTTCCCATCCTTTTTCTTTAGCAAGTTTCAAAGCCTGCTGGAGATTCTTCAACTCTTTCTGACGGTGATCGGCAGCAGCATTATCAAGCAGGGCTTTTTTAGTTTCAGTCTGTGCAAGAACAGGCAATGCCATGGCCTGAAGCCAGACTGCCAGCAAAACAATTTTCTTCATATACATGGTAGCTTAAACAAAGGCCGCATTTTGCGGTCAAAGGATCACTAAAATAGAATAGTTTAGCCATGAAATCAGGAGCTATGAAGGTTTTTTTTACATTATTAGGAATTTATTTTTTACAAACTGCTTGTGTTTCAACACAAAAAGCCTCGGATGCAGTCACAATTGACCAGGGCATCAGGGGAAGGGTTGTTGAAAAAAGCGGCAACCAGATGCCTTCACCTGATGTGCCCGAATCGGAGGGCAAAGCATTGAAAACCACGGTTTACGTGTACGAATCCACCAATGTCAGCCAGGTGGAAAGGGAAGGCACTTCTCCTTTTTACAGGGCCATTCATACCCGGCTGGTGAAAACTGTGGACTCTGACAGCCAGGGCAGGTTTGCGCTGGAACTGCCTGCCGGTGAATATTCCCTCTTCACCAAAATCGGGGACCGTTTTTATGCCAACAGCTTTGATGCCCGTAACACCATTGCACCAGTAACCGTAACCAAGGGACAGGTTTCGGAAGTTAACATTACCGTAAGCGCGACGGCAGCTTATTAATCACTCCTCGCTTTATCTTTGCCTCCTCATTTTTTTGCGCAACAGTGCAGGAGGAGTGAGCTTTCCCGAAGAATGAGTTGTAGTGCGTTACTGGAAAAATATCAGCAATCACCCCGCCTTTTCCAACTGGCGGACAGGCTTTCATTTGCCCTTACTGGTACAAACGATCTTTCCCGCGGACAGAAGATCTGGCTCAGGAACCTGAGAGGCAGTGCTTCTCAATTCGTGGCAGCAGCCGCCTTTACTCATCCTTCTTCGCTTTCACTGAACCATGTTTTTATTTGTAATGACGCGGAAGATGCCGCGTATTTTCATAATACCCTGGAGAACCTGACACAGGCGCTCAATCTTTTTTATTTCCCTTCTTCCTTTAAGAACAGGAAAAATTACAGGCTGCTTAATTCCTCGCATGTGATGTTGAGGACTGAAGCGCTTACGCGGTTTGCTTCACCATCAGGCAACAGGGTGGGGGCCATGGTTACCTATCCGGAAGCAGTATTTGAAAAAGTGGTGGTACCCAATGCCATCTCCTCCAATATCATTCACCTGAAATCCGGTGATACCATTGAACCGGATGTGCTTTTTGAAAAGCTGGTGAACTATGGTTTTGAAAGAACGGATTTTGTATATGAACCAGGGCAGTTCGCGGTTCGCGGGGGCATACTTGATATTTATTCTTTCGGTAATGAAAAACCCTACCGGCTTGAATTGTTTGGAAACGATATTGATTCCATCAGGATCGTAGACCCGGAAACACAACTGAGTGAAAGAAGACTGCTGCAGGTAAGCATCATCCCAAATGTTGATGTGCAGTTTGAAGATGAAGAAAAAGTTTCCCTGCTACAATTTTTACCGGAAGAAACAGTTATCTGGATCCAGGATGAAGCGCTGTTGCGCGAGCGATTGCTGACATCTGAAGAAGACCTTGGCCTTTTCCTTGACATGCAGTCGGAGGGTTTGAAGAAACCTTCTGAACAGGACGACAGGATGATGAGAACTGATGTGAAGGCGGATGAATTCATTACCACCGGATCTTTTTTCGAGCAGCTCGAAAACAGGCACGTGGTTTATTTCGGTCATGAGAAACCTTTGCAGGTGAATTACGAGATCGAATTTCATACAAAGGAACAGCCTTCCTTCAACCGCCAGTTCGACCTGCTGATCCGTGACCTGAAAGGCTGGGAAGCAAAAGGTTTCGGTCTGCATCTTTTTGCAGAAAATCCAACACAGCTTGAAAGGCTGTTTAATATTTTCAAGGACCTGAAGGAAGAAATTCATTTTACCCCGGAAGCCACTTCCATTCACGAAGGATATATTGATGAAGATCTGAAACTGGTATTCTATACCGACCACCAGATCTTCCAGCGTTACCACAAATACAAGGTCAAGCAGGCTTATAATAAAAATAAGGCGCTCACCTTACGTGCGCTCAGGGAACTGCAGCCCGGGGATTTCGTAACGCATATCGATCATGGTGTGGGTGTGTACAGTGGTCTTCAGAAACTGGAAGTGAACGGTAAACTGCAGGAGGCGGTGCGTATCATTTACAAGGACAGTGACATCCTTTACGTGAACATCAACTCCCTTCACAAGATCGCCAAGTACACTGGTAAGGAAGGAACGGTTCCTAAAGTGAACAAGCTGGGAAGTGATGTATGGAACCGGCTGAAGGAAAAAACAAAAACACGTGTCAAGGAGATCGCCTTTGATCTCATCAAACTTTACGCCCAGCGTAAAGCACAGGAAGGTTTCAGGCATGCACCGGACACTTACCTGCAAACAGAACTTGAAGCATCATTCATTTACGAGGATACACCCGACCAGAGCAAAGCTACCGCTGATGTGAAAAAGGACATGGAATCCGCTTCACCTATGGACCGCCTGGTTTGCGGTGATGTGGGTTTTGGTAAAACGGAGATCGCTATCCGGGCCGCTTTCAAATCCGTAGTAGATGGGAAGCAGGCTGCGGTACTGGTGCCCACTACCATACTTGCTTTCCAGCATTATAAAACTTTCAGTGAGAGACTCAGGGATTTTCCCGTGACGGTGGATTATGTGAACCGTTTTAAGTCGGCGAAAGAAAAAAAGGAAACTTACAAAAAACTTGAAGAAGGAAAGGTAGATATCATTATTGGAACGCATGCCCTCCTGGGAAAGGAAGTGAAGTTCAAAGACCTGGGATTGCTGATCATTGATGAAGAACAGAAATTCGGTGTGGGCCATAAGGAAAAGATCAAAACACTCCGCACCAATGTGGATGCACTCACCTTAACGGCAACGCCTATCCCAAGAACGCTCCAGTTCAGCCTGATGGGTGCCAGGGATCTTTCCATTATCAACACACCACCGCCTAACCGGCAGCCCATACAGACGGAAGTAAGGGTGTTCCAGGAAGATTTTATCCGTGATGCCATTTATTTTGAAACGGAAAGAGGCGGACAGGTTTTCTTCATTCATAACCGCATCCAGGGCCTGGGTGAAATGTCGGCTTTGATTCAAAGCCTTTGTCCCGACATCAGCATTGGTTTTGCACACGGACAGATGGAAGGTCATGAACTGGAAGAGCGCATCATGGACTTCATCGATAAAAAATATGATGTACTGGTCTGTACTAATATCGTGGAAAGCGGAGTGGATATTCCGAATGTGAATACCATCATCGTAAACAATGCCCACCAGTTTGGCCTCAGCGACCTGCACCAACTAAGAGGCCGTGTAGGAAGAAGTAATAAAAGAGCATTTTGTTACCTGTTGGCACCACCGGTGAGCACCCTGCCTGATGATTCAAGAAAAAGATTGCAGACCCTGGAGCAGCACAGTGAGCTGGGAAGCGGTTTCCAGATCGCGATGCGTGACCTTGACATACGCGGAGCGGGAAACATGCTGGGTGGTGAACAAAGCGGTTTCATGGCGGAAATAGGTTTCGAAATGTACCAGAAGATCCTGGATGAAGCTATCCGGGAACTGAAGAGAACGCAGTTCAAGGAATTGTTCAAAGAAGAAATTTCGAAACAGGATGATTTTGTGCAGGACTGCACCATCGATACCGACCTGGAGATCCTGATACCTGACGATTACGTTGAAAATATTACGGAGCGATTGTCACTTTATTCCAGGCTTGACAATTGTGAGACCGAAGAAGCGCTACAGGCTATGGAGCGTGAACTGACCGACCGTTTTGGTCCCCTTCCCCCGCAGGTGCAGGAATTATTTATTACAGTGCGTTGCCGCAAACTGGCTGTGGAAATGGGTTTTGAAAGGATGATCCTGAAAAATGACTCGCTCAAATGTTATTTCATCAACAAACCGGATTCGCCCTATTTTGAATCTGCCATTTTCAATAAGATTCTTCAATACCTCCAAACCGGCACCAACAAGGCCAGGCTAAAACAGGCAGGCAAACTGTTTTATATCGTGGTGGAACCTGCCAATGACATGCAGGATGCTTTCAGTTTTTTAAAACGGATGCACAATGAGGTGGTGGAAAATGTCAGTAGCCACCAGCCAATGGCCAATAGCTGATAGCTTTTATTGCATTTTTTTTATATTTTTAGCCCCAGAACTATATCCATGAAACTCAACCAAACTATCCTGCTGGGATTGTTGCTGTTATCTTCTTTTTTTGCAGCCGCACAAGCTCCTCCCGTTCAACTTCGTTCCGACAGTTTTACACCAGCCAATAAGATCACCCAGGCATTTATAGATTCTTTCAATTCAACACTTGAGCGTCCTGGTTCAAAGGACCTGCTGGTGTTACAGTTTGAAAGATTGCCCTCAGAAGAATCAAGGAAGATTTTATCTGCTGGTGGCGTTGAGCTGCTTGATTATATTCCCAGCCTGGCGTATACAGCATCTATTTCAGGAAGGCTTAATTATGATTATTTATTGAAGGCTGGAGTTTATGCTCTGTTCAGGCTGAGTCCTGAACAAAAAATGGAAGAAAGACTGGTAAGAGGAAGCATCCCGTCCTGGGCTTCTAAAACAGGAGGTACCGTTGATCTCTGGATCAGTTTTCCCAAAACCTTTCAGGTGGCAGATGTAATGAGCCGCCTGCGCGAAAAACAACTCGATATTCTTTCTTCTCAACTTGCACAATTCAGGATCCTATCATTGCGGATCAGTCCGGCAAGAATCAAAGAACTGGCCGCATTACCTTTTGTTGAATTTGTACAACTGGCACCAAAAGGAGATGAATTATTACTTACCAACAGCCGTGCGCTTTCAAGAGCCAACCTGCTCAATGCTTGCATTGCCAATGGAGGAAAAGGACTCGACGGATCAGGAGTGGTGGTTGGAGTGGGAGATAACGCTGATGTACAAACGCATATTGATTTTTCACGACGACTTATCAACCGGGCACCCATGCCCCTGACTGCCGGTCATGGTCATCATGTGACAGGTATTGTAGGCGGCGCAGGTTATGGAAATGAAATGTACCAGGGTTATGCGCCCAAAGCCACATTGATCAGCCAGGGATTCAATGGCATCATCATGAATGCATCCACCTATGTGAATGATTATGGAATGGTGCTTACCAATAATTCATACGGTGATAATATCGAGTGTGATTATTACGGCACCTATGATCTCTATTCCAGGCTGCTAGACCAGATGGCGATCGACCTTCCTTACCTGCAGAATGTATTTTCTTCCGGGAATAGTGGTGCTGCCACCTGCGCCCCATTTCTTCCAAATTATCATACTGTACTGGGTGGTTACCAGTCGGCGAAAAATGTACTGACAGTCGGCGCCACCAATGATTCCGGCGCTATTTCCGGCTTTTCGAGCCGTGGTCCGGTGAAGGATGGAAGAACAAAACCAGAGATTGTAGCCATGGGACAGTTTGTAGCTTCCACCTGGTCGT
>CAYWSQ010000022.1:0-25479 GCA_964460925.1 uncultured Flavisolibacter sp.
TATTTTTCAGGTCAGCGTCGATATTTTGCAACAGCGACCGGATGCCTTTTCCGAGAGCGTCTTTGTTTTGTTTTGGATTAGTCATTTTTCAGTTCAAAGTTGGTAGTTCAAAGTCGGTAGTCGGCTTGCCAGTATAGGCTTATAGCGTAAACTGGGAGTGGCTGAACCGTTTTCTGACAGTTGATTATTATAGATCAAAGATATTTATCCGGGTTGTTAATCATATGAAAAAGCACTTTGATGACTTCGTAATTAAATTGTCAAGATAATTGAGTTATAGGTTAACCGCCAACGGCGCTAAGAACGCAAAGAAAGCGCAAAGAATTATTCGAACCTTCTTCGCGTCTTCTTTGCGTTTTTAGCGTGCTTTGCGGTTAATTACAGGACAGAATAAATCAATAACAGAATTGATTAGTAAAATTTGAATCCTAAAAAAACTCTGAATTCTTTTACAACTCCATCGTCCTCTCACTTTCCTTAATCCTTGTCATATCATTCTTTTGCAGGATCTCTTTGGCAAGGTTAAGGTAATTGGTGGCGCCTTTGCTGTTGGCATCATACAAGATCACGGGTTTGCCTACGCTGGGTGCTTCGCTGAGTTTGGCATTGCGGTGAACGATCGTGCTGAACACCAGGTCTTCGAAATGCCTGCGTACTTCGGCCACCACCTGGTTGGATAATCTTAACCTTCCATCATACATCGTCATCAGTATGCCTTCGATCACCAGTTCAGTATTCAGCCGGCTTTGCACGATCTTGATAGTGTTTAGAAGTTTACCTAATCCTTCCAACGCAAAAAATTCACACTGTACCGGTACAATTACAGAATCGGATGCGGTAAGCGCATTTACAGTGATCAACCCAAGTGAAGGGGAGCAGTCGATAATGATGAAATCATACTCATGGCTGATAGTGCCGATCAATTGTTTAAGAACCATTTCCCTGTTGGGATAATTGATCATCTCGATCTCCGCGCCTACCAGGTCAATATGGGAGGGGATGAGGTCAAGATTGGGAATGTCGGTCTTCAAAACCACATCGCGTGCATTGGCATTATTCACCATGCAATCATACAGGCTCTGTGTGATGTTCTGCAAATCAAATCCAACACCCGTAGTACTGTTGGCCTGCGGATCAGCATCCACCAGCAGGGTTTTGAATTCAAGTACCGCAAAAGAGGCGGCCAGGTTGATGGCTGTCGTGGTTTTTCCAACACCGCCTTTCTGATTGGCTACGCCGATAATTCTCGCCATTTATGCAATTAGGTTTATGCCCTTCCCGATCTCCAGGAGATGGATGTTCAGTCCTGAAGCCGAGAATGCCTGTTTTACTTTTTCGTGATCAATTTTTATATAACCAAAGGTGTCGTAATGCACCCCTACGATCTCGCTGCACCCGATCATTTCCGCAGCCATGATCGCATCTTCATAACCCATGGTAAAGTTGTCGCCAACGGGCAGGACTGCAAAATCAATTTTCCCCCAGCGCGGCACAAGCTGCATGTCCATGGTCAGCGCTGTATCACCGCTGTAGTAGAAAGTTTTGTCAATTGTAGTAACGATGAAACCCATTGGATTGCCTCCATAACTTCCATCCGGCATAGAGGAAGAATGAATAGCGCTGGTACACCTGACCGTTCCAAAATCAAAGGTCCATTTGCCGCCAGTGTTCATGGGATGTGTTTTTTCAACGCCCTGGGCCGCTACCCAGTTCACCACCTCATAAGCGCCGATGACGGTCGCCCCCGACTGCCTGGCGATCTGCACGCAATCGGCCGTATGATCGGCATGACCATGGGAAAGCAGGATGTAATCTGGCTTGAGACTGGCAGGATCGATATGTTTCGCCAGCTCATTAGGACTGATAAAAGGGTCGAAGAGCAGTTGTTTACCGCCTGCTTCCACCATAAAACAAGATTGCCCGTAATAGGTTAACCGCATAGATTATTTTTTTATGACTGGCTGCGCAAAAATACGGGTAAAGGGTGGCATAAACGGGGTGTGGAAAGATAATGTAACCTATTGAAATAAGTTTAGTTATTTGCATTTTTAAAAAGTAAATATGCGGAGTTCCCCAGGGTGGTTCATTGTAGCCGGATTGATGATATTATTGGATTTTTATGTGTACCAGGTTGTCCGGACCCTCACTCAGTCTGCGGGCTCCCGTACAAAGTCCCTCATTGGCATTGCCTATTGGACCATTTCCCTGCTGGCCCTGGTGATCCTTTTTATTCTGCCGCTGCTGAACCTTGACCAGTATTCCAAATCTGCCAGGGCCATGATCTTTGCCGTGATCATAGGGCTTTTCATTGCCAAATTCGTAGCTGCTGTTTTCTTCCTGATCGATGACATACGCCGCGTAATCCAGTGGCTGGCTGGTAAACTTTTTTTCCGGGATACTGAAGGCGCGGAGATGCAGGGCGACAGTGACCGGATCTCGAGGTCGGTATTCCTGAGCTGGATTGGCCTGGGCGTGGGAGGCGGATTGTTTGCCACCCTGTTGTATGGCTTCAGTAATAAATATGATTACCGTGTAAAAAAGCTGAGCCTCAGTTTCGCCAGACTGCCAGCATCCTTCAAAGGGCTCAGGATCGTCCAAATTTCGGATGTGCACAGCGGCAGCCTGCTCGATAAACAGGCCGTTGCCAGGGGCGTGCAAAAAATCCTTGACCTGAGGCCCGACCTCATCCTGTTTACCGGTGACCTGGTGAATAATGAAGCCAGTGAGATGAAAGAGCTCGTGGATGTATTTGGAAAGCTGAAAGCGCCAATGGGTGTTTATTCCGTGCTGGGCAATCATGATTATGGTGATTACCACCAATGGCCCGACGCGGAGGCCAAAAGAAATAACCTGGAAGAATTGAAGGCGTTGCAGGGACGGATGGGATGGAGGCTTTTACTCAATGAAAATGTGATCCTGGAAAGGGAAGGTGAACAGATTGCACTGATCGGGATTGAGAACTGGAGTGCCAAAGCTAATTTCCCAAAATACGGAAGGCTTGCCGATGCACATGCCGGTACCGAACAGGTTCCCTTCAAGATCCTGATGAGCCATGACCCCTCGCATTGGGACGCGGAGGTGCGTTCAAAATACCAGGATATCAATTTGATGCTCGCAGGCCATACGCATGGCATGCAGTTTGGGGTTGAAATACCATGGTTCAAATGGAGCCCGGTGCAGTATGTATACCGCCAATGGGCCGGGCTGTATGAAGAAGACCAGCAGAAATTATATGTGAACCGTGGTTTTGGATTCATTGGTTACCCGGGAAGGGTAGGCATCCTCCCGGAGATTACCCTCCTGGAGCTGGCATAAACGGTAAGGCTTACCCGAAGAAATTTTTGAAGGAAGCCTTGTTATTTTTTAGTTGTTTATTTTTTTATTAACAGGAAGCAATTGCTGATGGCATTAATCTTGGGTTGATTTTATTCACAACAAACTTCCCTTTTTATGAAAGCAAAATTTTCTGTTCTGATTATCTGCGTTCTTCTTGCGCAAGCCTCCTTCGCACAATTTCGGTTAGGCATCAAGGGTGGAGCCAACATCACCAAGGTTGATGGAAAGTCTTTCAGGGATGAGTTCCGCTACGGTTACCACCTGGGTGGTTTTGCCGAAATCGGGCTCGGGAAAAAATGGGCCATCCAGCCCGAGGTGCTGTTCAACCAGTACCAGACAAGAGTTGACTCAAGCTTTGAGAATGTTTACCAGAATTCAGTGAACATTTCCAACTACCAGGATGTAAAACTGAACTACCTCTCCATTCCGCTCATGCTGAACTACAAGGTTGGCAAGGTGCTGACCCTGCAGGCTGGTCCTCAGTTCGGCATCCTGATTGACCAGAGTAAAAACCTGCTCGAAAATGGTGAAGAAGCCTTCAGCGGCGGAGATTTCTCCATGGCTGGCGGAGCTGTGATCAACATCTCCAAACTGCGCCTCACAGGACGTTATTTTGTAGGCCTCAACAACGTGAGCGATATCGACAACCAGAACAAATGGAAGAACCAGGGATTCCAGTTGTCGTTAGGGTTTTCGTTGTAAGCTGCAAAGAGCAAGGTTCAAGGTTCAAGGAGAAAGGTGCAAGACCTGCAAATACATAAATTTATTCAAGCCAATCCCTGGGGTTGGCTTTTTTTGTAAGTGTTACGCATTCAGTACTCATGATATGTACGAACTTGATCCTTGCTCCTTGAACCTTGCTCCTTGCAACTTGCCCCTTCTCCGTTACCTTTGCCCGTTCAAACCAGAGAAGAGTGAATTTTAATTTGAAGCCAGAAGAAGAAATGGATTTTATTCCCATCATTCCCTTGAATGAGACAGATGCCGAATCCAACGAAAAGATCGATATACCACCGGATATAGCCTTGTTGCCCCTGCGTAATACCGTGCTCTTTCCCGGGGTGGTTTTGCCGATCACGGTGGGCAGGGACAAAAGCATCAAAGCGGTGAACGATTCCTACAAAGCCAATAAACTCATTGGCGTGGTGGCGCAAAAAGACAGCGCCGTGGAAGATCCCGTGGCGGCCGACCTGGAGAACATAGGTACCGTTGCCAAGATTGTAAAGCAGATCAAGATGCCAGATGGTGGTACCACCATCATCATCCAGGGAAAAAACCGTTTTTCCATTGATGAGATGATCTCAGAAGATCCTTATTTCCGCGCTAAGATTTCTGTGGTGCCGGAAGGCGATATTCCCAAAGACCCGGATTTTGAAGCCTATGTTTCCAATATCAAGGACCTGGCAACAGAGATCATCCAGCTTTCGCCAAATATTCCTGCTGAAGCTTCCGTGATCCTGAAAAATATCGAGAACCCATCATTCCTCATTCATTTTGTTTCCAGCAATCTTACCATTGATATCAGGGAGAAACAAAAACTTCTTGAAATAGATAATATCCGTGAGCGGGCCGACCTGCTGATGCAGTTCCTGCAAAAAGAACTGCAGTTCGCGGAACTCAAGAACAAGGTCACCAATAAAACAAGGGCCGAGATCGACAAGCAGCAGCGTGAGTATTTTTTACAGCAGCAACTCAAAAGCATCAAGGAAGAACTGGGTGGAGATCCCAACGAAAGAGAAATAAAGGAATTGCAGAAGAGAGCTGAAACTAAAAAATGGCCGGAAGCCACCCGCGAGGCTTTCAAAAAAGGTATTGAGAAACTGGAGCGCATGCATCCCAGCACACCCGACTATTCGGTTGTGTACAATCATCTCGACCTGATCCTTGATCTTCCCTGGGAAGATTATACCGAGGATCACTATGATCTGGAAAAGGCGAGGCAGATCCTTGACGAGGACCATTACGGCATGCACAAGATCAAAGAAAGGATCCTGGAATACCTGGCCGTATTAAAACTGAAGGGTGATATGAAAAGTCCCATCCTCTGTTTTTACGGACCTCCCGGTATTGGTAAAACTTCCCTGGGGCGCAGTATTGCCAGCGCCATCGGCCGCAAATATGTAAGGCTTAGTCTCGGTGGCTTGCATGATGAAAGTGAAGTAAGGGGTCACCGCAAAACCTATATCGGAGCCATGCCCGGAAGGATTGTACAGAATATCCGCAAGGTAAAATCATCCAACCCGGTGATGATCCTGGACGAGATCGATAAAGTGGGAGCTGATTTCAGGGGAGATCCCAGCAGTGCTTTGCTCGAGGTGCTTGACCCGGAACAGAATCATTCTTTTTACGATAACTACCTGGAACTGGAATACGACCTGAGCAAGGTCTTATTCATTGCCACAGCCAATAACCTGCAGACAATCCAGCCCGCGCTGCGCGACAGGCTGGAGATCATTGAACTCAGTGGTTATGCAGTGGAAGAAAAAATTGAGATCGCAAAACGTCATCTCATTCCTAAACAAAAAGAAGCGCACGGTCTTAAGTCAAGCAATTTCAAGATCTCCGATAAATTACTAGAGAAGGTGATCCAGGATTACACACGCGAAAGCGGCGTGAGGGAACTGGACCGCCACCTGGCAGCCATCATGCGCTTCCAGGCCAAACAACTGGCCATGAAAGGAAAGCTGAAAGCCAGTCTTGGTACCGAGGACATTGAAAAGATCCTTGGCCGTTCACGATACAATAATGAAATGTATAAATCAGCGACCATACCCGGAGTGGCGGTAGGGCTGGCTTATACTTACGCGGGTGGTGATATCCTCTTCATTGAAGCATCACTCAGTGATGGCAAACATGAATTAAGGCTCACAGGAAACCTGGGTAATGTAATGAAGGAAAGTGCATCCACTGCTTTATCCTATCTCAGCGCCAATGCAAAAAAGCTGGGTGTTGATCCTGCGGTGATTGATAAAAAAGCAGTGCATATCCATGTGCCGGAAGGCGCTGTTCCTAAGGACGGTCCCAGCGCGGGCATAACCATGCTTACCGCACTCGCCTCTGCTTATACCAATAAAAAGATCAAACCTTACCTGGGTATGACAGGAGAGATCACGTTACGCGGGCAGGTGCTGCCGGTTGGCGGCATTAAGGAAAAAGTGCTGGCAGCAAAACGTGCAGGATTGAAAGAGATCATCATGTGCTGGCAGAACCAGAGAGATGTGGAGGAGATCAACCCGGATTATATCAAGGGCCTCAGTTTTCACTATGTGAAAACGATGGCACAGGTGATCGATATTGCTTTGCAGGATGGATAACGAAGGCTATTTTTACTGACATCAACACTTGCCGTGCGTTTCAGTTTCCTGTTCATAATACTCCTTTCATTTACCTGCTGCCAGGGCCAGACGCTGGGAGGCAATGCTGCTTTTTCTTTTTTGAAACTGCCGGCAACGCCTATGCTGACTGCAGCAGGAGGAGTGAATGTTTCTTACAGGACCAATGATGTGGGACTTGCAGCCAACAATCCCGCTTTACTCAGGCCATCAGTGCACCATCACCTCAATCTTTCATTCAACGGGATGCCCGGTTCTATTAAAGCCTATTCGCTAACAGGTGCCCACTATTTTGAAGAATCGGAAACAGTTTTCGGAGGCCAGGTCTTTTTCGTGGATTATGGCAGCATACCTCAGGCTGATGCTTCAGGAATTACCAGTGGCGATTTTCGTCCCGTGGATTTCGTGGTGCAGGCTTCTGCGGCGAAGCAGTACATGGACAAGTGGCATTATGGCGGAACTTTCAAATTCATTCATTCTGCTTATGGACAGTTCCGTTCATCGGCCATAGCCATTGATGCGGGACTGCATTATGAAGACAGCAGTAATTTATTTTACGCGGGACTGGTAGCAAAAAATATGGGGATCCAGTTAACCACCTATGCCGGGGAAAGAGAGGACATGCCCTTTGAATTGCAGGCAGGACTTACTAAAAAACTGGCTAAGGCACCTTTTGGTTTTTCATTCACTGCGCAGCAATTGCACCGTTTCAACACGCTGTATAATGATACTTTGTTCAACAATGAAAACGATATGAGGATCAAAGCAGGATTTTTCAATAAACTTTTCAACCATTTTGTAGTGGCCTCACATATCTATATCGGCAATCACCTGGAAGCTACGGTGGGATACAATCACCTGAGAAGATCAGAGTTGAATGCGGGAGCCACAGGAAACGGTCTCAATGGATTTTCCATGGGCATCAGGGCACAGTTCCTGAAACTGCAGGTTCTTTATGCAAGGTCTCATTACCAGCGCAACGTTTCCTACAACCAGTTAGGCATTACACTTCACTTGAACCGTTTTTTTGGAGCGGGATCACTTTAACTGAACATGCGGTAGATCTCGAAGGCTTCTGCAAACGGCGCATTAGCCTGTAGTCCGCGTACCACGGCGAGTGAACGCGTAAAATCCTCACTCATGTATTTCCGGTGGGACTGCGACCTGTATTCAGCCAGTGATTTTTGTTTGCTGTGCAGGTGTTGTTCAGAGATCTTTTCGAAATAATTAGGTTGGAACCTGAAATTATTCCAGGGGAGTTCATAACCCAGGACGTTCGCGTTTTTAAAAGCACGTAGACCTTCCGCAAAAATCACCTGGTGGTCCTGGTGCACATCATGTTCGGCTGGTAGAAAAACGGTTTCCGGTGACAGTTCTTGATTCAGTTTGATCAAAGCTTCAAGGATCTCCTGGCGGTGGAATAAAAGTTTTCTCACTTCAAAATCATGGAACCTTACTTCCTGTATGCCCAGGGCTTTTGTGGCGGCACGGCATTCAGTTGCGAGGGTATCACCCGGGTGATCTTTGGGAAGTGATTGCGAACAGGTGGAAAAAGCGAGGTAGGTCACTTTTTTTCCTTCCGCGATGTATTTGGCTATGGATGCGCCACAACCCAGTTCACCATCATCGGTATGCGGGGCCAGTACGAGTATATTCTTTGTATTGAGCATGGAATTGGATAAAATTAAAGGAAACGTAATGAACGGCAAACCTCAGTCTACCAGCATGCTAGTTGAATCTTTCAGCATGGGCATTTTTTGTCCGAACTGGCTGTTCAAAATGGTCCTGAACTGGTTCACATTGGTCATGCCTTCATAAAACCCGGAATAGTTACGGTTGGGAAGCAGCACACTGTTGAAGTTCATGAAATAATAAGAAGGATCACCCTTACCGTATTCGCGGAAACCATGATCGCTCATAAAAATGATCAGGGGTGGATGTTTGGCATTGCTGATGATCAGGTCAATCATTTCAAGAAACTTATTATTGGAATAATGCAGGTACTCGATGTATGCTTCTTTGTTATAATGGTTTTCTTCCTTTAGTAAAAATTCTAGGGTCCTGGGTTTGCCATTCCTGTCGAAATAATAAGGATAATGCGGCATCAGCAGGTGGGTGTAAATAAGTTTGGGCCTGTCTGCCTTGCTGCGGGCTATTCTTTTGAGTTCGTTAATGATCCTTTCATTTGATTCCTGCTGGTAGTAGGTGATGCGTTTGATCTCTGATTTGATTTTGAATTTAGTGACCAGGTTGAAACGTACATCACGGTTGAACCTCGAAAGGAAGGTTTGGGAGGTAATGAGCTTGGTGCCCATCAGGATGAGGTTTTGCGGGTTCGGGGTAGGCATGTCCGCCACGTGGAAAATGGAATTGTTCCAAATACTGTAATCATGCTGTTGAAAAAAATTCCAGACCGGGTTCCTGTTGATCAAATCAAAACAGGTATTCATATCAGACCTGCTGCTGTTTTTCCCATCAATATTGGTAAGGTAATCCATCCGGAGCATGGAGGCAATTGAGAAAGGAGTGAAATTATAGTTGCTGCGGGGTTCCGGTATAATATAAAATCCTCTTTTCTTTAATTCATTCTCAAACGGCGTGTTGTCAAAACCAAATAGTTCTTTTAGTTCACGGGTGCCTGCATATTCATCTGCTACAATCAGGTACACATCGGGCCTGGAACAAGTGTCACATTTTTGAAGACCCATTTCCAGCGGCGCCGCCTTGATTTCCCTTGAAGCTGCCCCGTATAAATTCACGATTTCAACAACAGCAAAAATTATGAAGAGCAGGTTCAGGTATTGTATGATCTTGGAAAAACCTGATTTTGATCTTTTGATGAAAATGGCGGAGGCAACAAAAAATATGACTGTAAAAGGAAGGATGAATACGTATTTGACCAGGAAGGTATTTCCCGCTATGCTTTTAGCGGCATCATGAAACACCCCGAAGAACAGGTAAAAGCTGATCAAAAGAAAAACGTAAAAGGCGGCTTTGTTCGGGTGTTTGAAATAAAATCTGAACAAATATTCAAGAGCTATAGCTACAATTACTATTTTCAAAAGTAACCAGATAATATCCCCGATTTTAGCTGAAGCGTAATTCTCCACGGAGCCGTGCAACACGAAAAAAAATGGTACCAGGAAATGTAGATAACTCTCCTTGAACTTATTCATGCACTTTCATTAAAAACAGGGTTCTTTCGGATCCTTCAATTTTTTCCTGCTTCTCGATGGTGAAATATTTTTGGAAATCATTCGTAAATGCCTCCTGGGTATATCCTGTATAAATATCTGGCTTCTGGCTCAGCATCAATTGAAGTTTCTCATCTTCTTTTGGTACAAACTCAATCAGCAGGAAAGGCCCCAGGCTTGTAAAAAATTCTGCTACCTGTCCGAATGAAATATTCTTTCCCACTACCAGGTGATGTATCAGGGCCAGCGCCATCACCAGGTCAACTTTGATCCTGTTTGAAAACTGTTCTCTTTCCTTATTATTAACGCCAATGGCAGGAGAGGGCAGGGAGAGGTCCAGCACCAGCGGCAGAATATTTTCCCGTTTTTCTTTTTTGACATGTTGATACAGGCGATTGATGGAATAGTGATCCATATCCGCACTGATTATTTCACGATTACCGCCTGAAGCAAGTAAGGTAAAATTTCCTTCATTCGCACCTGCATCAAAAACTGTTGATGCTCCGGAGATTTCAAGAAATTCACTTACCAGTTTTACTTTGTGGTCAATATATTTTTCACGCTGCAGGGCTTCATCGTAGTAACCTGACCATACACCGGAAGTTTTTTCAAGCGAAAAGCCCCGGATACTTTCTTCCAGGCTTCTTAGCAGGTTGAGCATTTTTTTCCTGGAGAATGGAGTTGCTGGATCTTTGGATGGAGCCTTTGATGAAACTTTTGCATGCAGGTGAATGTTAAGATAAACATGAAGGTTCAACCTGCTTTTGAAAGGAAGCATTTTTGATGCCAGTGCCAGCGGAATGCCATCCGGGTAGGCAAGGAAGAATGCCTGCAGTGGGGTTTTGAGATAATGCATCAATGCAAGCGGAGCGTAAAAATGTTCGCAGAACTGGCGGTAAGCAATCCAGGGTTTGGTATCATCATATCTTTCAAAAGAAAGACTATCAATAAACCGCATGCTGCCCAGGTGCCATTGCAAATTATATGCAGATGCATCCTTAAGCATCATTCCATGGTCCATGGCTGCCTTTGCAATTTCCAACGTAGTGAGTGCAGCGTCCTTCAGCATGTCGAAACACCATTCATAAGGATAGCTGATCCATCTCACCATTTCAGGCTGAAGCGTAGTATACCATTCTTTAGTGCCTGTGAAATTTTCATCAAGCCTGCGGTGCGGCACCAGCCATTGTTTGGCAATGAGATGCTGGTATAACCCGCTGCTGGTGAAATATTCAAAATCATCTTTGAATACCTGGTTCACCTGGCGGTACAAATGCCCATCCTTATAAAAAACGAATCCGGCCGGATCGCGGTAAGAAGAAGGATGGTGGCTGAAAGACATCAGGGCATTTTAGATTTTTTCCTGAAGAGCCGGTAAAAGAAATGCTTCACCACCGTAGCGATATTCTTGAAAAAGAATGCCACTCCCAGTACAGCCGCTATCAGCGCCTGGATCAGGTAACTCCCACTGCCCGGATCTATATAAATGAATTCCGGCATCAAAAATAACTGAGTTTGGTTTTCGGTGTCAGGTTGAGCAGGGTCTCGTACATCAACTGGATGGTTTGCTCAATATCCCTGCGGTGCAACATCTCAACCGTGGTATGCATGTAACGCAGTGGTATAGAGATGAGCACAGATGGACATCCGTCATTGGCATAGGCAAATGAATCCGTATCAGTGCCTGTGCTTCTGCTGGTAGCCCTGAGCTGTACAGGAATATTATTTTTCGCTGCCACATCCTCAACAAACTGCAGCAGTTTATTATGCACTGCCGGACCATAAGTCAATGATGGTCCCTTACCGCAACTTGTCTCACCTTCCACGTTCTTATTGATCATGGGGGTTGAAGTATCATGGGTTACATCGGTAATGATGGCCACATTCGGCTTGATGCGCCTGGCGATCATTTCAGCGCCACGCAACCCGATCTCTTCCTGCACCGCGTTCACCACGTACAGCCCGAAGGGAAGTTTCTTTTTATTTTCTTTGATCAGACGCGCTACCTCCGCGATCATATATCCACCGATGCGGTTGTCGAAAGCCCGCCCGATATAATAATCATTGGCCAGTTCGTCAAATCCGTCCTGGTAAGTAACCACGGCACCTACATGAATGCCCAGGTCCTCAATTTCTTTTTTGCTTCTTGCACCGCAGTCAAGGAACAGGTTCTCTACCTTGGCCACAGGTTCTTTATCCTGGTTATTGATACGGGTATGGATGGCAGGCCATCCGAACACTGCTTTTACCGGTCCTTTTTTACCATGAATGAAAACCCGCTGTGCCGGTGCCACCTGGTGATCCACCCCACCATTCCTTTTCAGGTAGATGAGGCCATCATTGGTGATATAATTGACAAACCAACTGATCTCGTCCACGTGTGCTTCTATTACCACCCTGAAAGGATCATTAGGATTGATCACACCCACCGCCGTGCCGTAAGGATCAGTGAATACTTCATCTACATAAGGTTTCACATAATCCATCCATAAACGCTGCCCGGTGTATTCAAAACCAACAGGTGAAGGTGTATTGATATAGTTCCTGAAAAAGCCGAGGGAATTCTCTGTAAGTATCGATTGATTCTTTTTAGCCGATGCTTTTGCCATGCTTCTGAATTATCGGGCAAATTTAGCTAAAACCAGCAAAGGAGCCGAGAGCATCATCAGTCCATCAAGTACGAAATAGTATAAATAATCAGAAAATTGCCGCAGCGAATAGGAATAAAGCAGGCTCAGGATAAAGCCGGGTATGAGAAGGCAAACAATGGTCAGCCAGTCAAAATGGGGAGCAACAAAAAAAGCGCTAATGTAAAATACCAGCATCGATCCCCAGAACAGGATATGGATGCCCTGTTCGTTCACTTCTGTGATCATGCTCCTGATACCGGCCTTGCGGTCTTCTTCCACATCTCGGTAATCGAACAGGATACAGATGGCATAAATAAAAAAGAAACGGTTCACCACGAACCATTCCTGGTGCACATCGAGTATAGTGGAATGCATTACCAGGGGCAGCAGGGTGGTGACATGCGTCCAGGCAAATGCAAGAAATATGGTTTTGGCCAGCGCCACCTTTCTCAGACTTGCAAATAGGGGGTGGCCGATCTTGGGAGCTGAATATAAAAATGTAAGGAATGCCGTAATGCCCAGCCAGAACCAGTGCTGAACCAGGAGCAGTGAAAAAATGGCAGCGCCGGCCAGTCCGGCAATGAATAAAAAAAGGTGCAGGTTTTTATTGGAGAGGTTCCATGCAAGTTTTTTGGAGGGGCCTTTGGCCAGCGGCGGAGTAAGCCACCAGTGAAAATTATAGCTGGTAACAGCTCCGCAAAAAACAAATCCATACAATGACCAGGAAACGGGAGTGTTGAAAAGGAGTTGCACCTGGTAAACCATCAATACCGCGCATACCGCGATAAAGAGGCTTGTGAAAATAAAGAAGTCGAAGATTTTTTTGAGTACCAGTGTTGCGGGTTAGAGCTTTTTCAAAAGGATCTTTTCTGATTCAACATATTCGCTGCGGTGCCCGGCTTTATCGCGAACGATCACACCCACCGCGAACTCACGGTCCTGTGATTCAAGGTTGGCAAAAATATAACCATCCCTCAGTTCACCATAAGAGAATACCGCCGTAACCTCGATCACATTTTTATCCGGAAAGGCAAAATTGCTGATATCATACCGGAGGGTGTCAACAGTTAGCTGGGTATTGCCGGCAAATCTTTTTCGTACGAGCAATACGGAATCCTGCAGGTCTCCTTCCTTGTCGCGTACGATGGCCCGTAATGAGAATAACTCGCCTTTATTCACTTCACCGGGTGCAAGGGATTTAATTTCCACCTGGGGTTCTGTTTTGAATTTATCTTTGCTGCAGGCAAAAACCGCAATTACAACAATTAAAAAAAGTAGTAGTTTTTTCATAATTAAGCTTTCCAAATTTACAGTATGCATGTTACAATACCTAAAGCAAATGAACTGGAGCAGCAGGTATTTAACATTCATAACGAAAAAGAGTTCGAATCCATTGCACTGTCTGTTTACCGCTTCCAGTTTGAGCACAATCCTGTTTACCGGCAGTTTTGTGAAGCTATACACAGGACACCGGGGGAAGTGAAGGGGCTGCACGGCATCCCTTTTTTGCCAATTTCATTTTTCAAGACCCACCAGGTTGTGGCTGGTACCTTGGAAGCGGAACTTGTGTTTACCAGCAGCGGTACCACCGGATCCAGCACATCAAGGCATTTTGTTCATTCGCCCCGGCTGTATGAAACAAGTTTTAAAAAAGGATTCACCGCTTTTTATGGAGATATCGAAAACTGGTGCATACTGGGACTTTTGCCCTCTTACCTCGAAAGGGAAGGTTCCTCTCTGGTGTATATGGTGGATCGCCTGGTGAAAGACAGCAAACATCCTGACAGCGGGTTTTACCTGCACGATACTGCAGCGTTGGCCGCGACCCTGGACCGTTTGGAAAAAGCAGGTCAGCCTGTGATACTGGTGGGGGTTACGTATGCGCTGCTGGATTTTGCACAAACATTTCCCAGGCCGTTGCGTCATTGCATCATCATGGAAACCGGTGGCATGAAAGGGCGCCGGAAAGAGATCACCCGCGAAGAATTGTACGGGCACCTGAAGCAGGCATTCGGACTCAGTGAAATCCACGCGGAGTATGGCATGACTGAACTCTTGAGCCAGGCCTATGGCCGGGAAGGGCGGTTTCAGACTCCACCTTGGATGAAGGTGCTTATCCGCGATGAAACGGATCCATTGAGCCATTATCAAATAACAGAAAAAACCATGGCCGGCGGCATCAGCGTGGTAGACCTGGCCAATCTTTATTCCTGCAGTTTCATAGCCACGGAGGATATCGGCAGGGGGCACCCGGGCGGGGCTTTCGAGGTTTTGGGCCGGCTCGATCATTCGGATACCAGGGGTTGTAGCCTGCTCGTCATATAATTTTTACATTAGGGGAGGCAACCCGGGCAGTTCAGGTTGCGTATTCACCAGTAATCTATCCGGATTGGAACTACTGCAAAATATGATTGAAGGTTGTGTACAGAACAACCCAAAGGATCAGCGATTCCTTTATGAGAAGTATTATGGATACTGCCTCAAGACCGTCTTCAGGTATATCTACAGGTACGATAAGGCAGTGGATGTGGTGAATGATGGTTTTGTGAAGGTCTTCCGCAATTTTTCAAAATTCCAGTATACAAGCACAGAGAACCTCGAGATGATCCTGATGGGATGGATGCGTATGATCATGATCAATACCGCCATTGACCAGCTCAGGAAAAATAATTTTTTGCCGGAGATTGGTGACCTCGCGGAAAACATCTGGCTGGAAGACCACAGCCAGCAGTCAGACAAGGCCCTGATGTATAAGGAACTGGTGAAGGAGATCAAAAAACTTCCGCCTTCCTACCGCACGGTCTTCAATCTTTACGTGATCGATGGTTTCACCCACCAGGAGATCGCGACCAAACTGGGAATTTCAGTAGGAACATCAAAATCAAACCTGTCAAAGGCAAGAGTGCTTTTGCAGAAAATCATTAAAAACAACGACAGGCAGATAGGCTATGCAATTTCAAAATAATGATATGGACGACCTGTTGCGGCGGGCTGCAGAGGATTACCCCCTTGATACCAGCGGTGCAGACTGGAACAAGGTGCTGAATGCTTTGCAGGAAGATGAGAAAAAAGAAGCTGCCGCAGTGCCTGTGCGCAAATCTTCACGTCGCCGGTTTTTATGGCTGCTGCTGTTACTGCCATTGGGACTCGTATGCAATTATTATTATGGCAACGGTTTATTGAAAGGAACCAATAATGACCAAAAAAAACATGCAGGGTTTTCAGAGGTTGACAATAACCAACCGGTTCCATCTAATAACAACAATAGCCAGGAAATAAAAACAGAAAATAATTCAAGCGGCGATCCTGTTCCTGAGAACCAGTTGCAGGAGAAATCCAATAAGAATACAATCAACAATATTGGAGTAAACGGTTTAATAAAACAGACCACAGAGCCCGGAATTAACCCACCTGGTATTAGCCTGGAAGAAAAACAAAAGTCCTCTCAAAAAATATCCAGCCAGCCAGTAACAGAGAAAAAAGGTATTGGAAACAAAGCAGGTGAAAACAGTTATACGCAAAAGAATGAACCGTTTGATCATGGAAAACCAGCCATAAAGGATGAAAATTTCAACAGCAAAAATGAACCTGTGAACAGGAAAGATGATGCCAGCCTGGCAAGCCCGGTATCAGCTAACCGCCAAAGAGCCGAAGGTTATAGGAAGCCATATGAATGGAAAGGCGAACAGGCACTTCCGCTAACAAGCATGGTAAGTGACCGTTTCAACAGTTCTTATGTTGCCAAAGAGGAAAAACAAAAAGCCCCGGCGAAAAAATTCTATGCTGGCATCATGGGAGGATTGGATCTGACCACGGTCAAATTCCAAAAGGTGGAGCAGTATGGCCATGATTATGGTTTGCTGCTCGGCTACCGTTTCAACAACAAGTGGAGTGTGGAAACAGGGCTGTACCGCGACAGCAAGGACTATTACAGTGATGGAAAATATTTCAATACTAAAAAGATCTACCTGCCTCCAAATACCAAAATCACCGAGGTATCTGGCAACTGCCTGATGTGGGAGATACCTGTAAATGTGAAATACGATTTTCCACAATCCAGGAAACAATCCTGGTTTGCCACGGCTGGTCTGAGTTCCTATCTCATGAAGAAGGAAGACTACAGTTATGTTTATTATTATGGAGGTTCCGGAACATCAGCCACACACTACCGCAGTTATAAAAATGCTTCAAGAAATCTTTTTTCTGTTCTGAACCTTTCGGCTGGTTATTCGCGCAGTCTGGGCAAGATCGGGGAACTGCGTGTAGAACCCTACTTTAAATTACCCCTTTCAAAAATGGGAGTGGGAGAGATGCCGTTGATGAGCGCCGGCCTGCATATAGGTGTAACAAGATCTTTATTCTGACCAACCAGCCCGCTAGTGATTGCGTATTCATTAAAGCAAGGAAAAACAAGCTTTGATGAAAACTTCCGCAACTGCTTCCATCGACGAATCGGTACTCAAAACCATAGATTATCTCCATGTGCTTGACGTGGTTCCGCAGCATCATGTGTATGAACATCCCCTGCAGAAAAATATCAACAGGCTATTCAAAAGAGGTTTTGATCTCCTTGTTTCCAGCCTGCTCATCATACTTGTATTCAGTTGGCTGCTTCCCCTGCTTGCCCTGCTGGTCAGGCTCGATTCAAAAGGTCCTGTATTCTTTCTTCAGAAAAGAAATAAAAAACATGGTGGACTGTTCACCTGCATCAAGTTCAGGACCATGGTAGTAAACGCTGAAGCCGATACAAGACCTGCCATCATAAATGACCACCGCATCACACGTGCCGGTAAATTTTTACGAAAACACCACCTTGATGAATGGCCGCAGTTACTGAATGTATGGATGGGAGATATGTCGCTTATCGGTCCCCGGCCCCATATGATCAGTGATAACCGCAGGTATGAGAACCTGCTTTCTTTTTATGCCTGCCGTCATTATGTTAAACCCGGGATCACCGGGCTGGCGCAGGTGAAAGGATTTGTGGGCAGCATTGATACAGTTGAAAACCTGCAGGCAAGGATCGCGGAAGATGTTTATTATATCAACAACTGGTCACCACGCCTTGATGCCATGATCATCTTTCATACCATGGCAAAAATTATCGGATTCAAAAAGTTAACCCTTTAGAAGCCGGTGCCAGCCATATTCAGAAATACCTGGTCTGTTCTCCTGCACAAGGAAAAAAAGAAATTCAGGTGGCTGGTGCTTGCCGACATCCTCATCAGTCTTCTTGATCTTGCTTCCCTGGCTTTGCTCTTACTGATCGTGCGGAACTATCTGGATCCGGGTGCAAAACATTCCCTGCCTTTTGATGCAGGTTCAAAGGGCTGGATCATCCTTCCCATATTTTTCATTTTCTTCCTCCTTAAAAACCTTGCTGCTTATCTGATCAGCAGCGCACATCTCCGTTTCCAGCAACAGGTAGCCCTGCGGCTATCGGCTGCATCACTCGAAGCTTTCCAGGAGGGATCGTTCAGGAATCATGTTACCGGTGATGCCTCCCTGCAGTTGAGAAAGATCGCTTTGCAGCCTTACGAATTCTGCCAGTATCACCTGTCCGGACTGCAACAGTTGGTCACACAATCCTTTCTTGTGCTGGCCACCATCATTGCGGTACTGGTTTACGATCCTGTTTTATTTCTTTCATTGCTCGTGGTTTTGGGACCGGCTGTTCTCATGGTATTTTACCGGGTGAGAAAAAAACTGGGTGGAACCAAACAGGCCATCCGCCAAAGCAACGAGGCTTCTTTCCGAACGCTGATAGAAGCGGTGCATGGATATGTTGAATCCAATATCTACAACTGTAATCAGTTTTTCAGGCAAAGATTTTTGGAACAGAGAAAGATTTTCGGAGCACACCTGTTTCATTCAATGAGTATTCAAAATCTTCCTGCCCGCTTCATCGAGGTGTTCGCGGTGATGGGCATCTTCCTGATCATTGGTATCAGCCAGTGGATGCAGAATGAGACCATGTTGCTGACCGTGGGTGCTTTTCTTGCCGCGGCTTACAAAATCATTCCGGGAACGGTAAAACTTGTGAATGTGTCCGGGCAAATGAGAGCCCACAGCTTTGAATTTGAAACAGTACTCCCTAAGCATGTCATTCCTTTCCAGGAGACCATTCAGGAAATGGAATTCCGTAATGTAAGTTTTGCTTATGGTGAAAAACAGGTGATCCGGCAATTGAATTTTACAGTGCGCAGCGGGGATTTTATTGGTGTGGAAGGCAGGTCCGGTATCGGGAAAACAACCCTGCTCAACCTGCTGCTCGGTTTTATTGAGCCGCAGCAGGGCAGGATCTTTTTCAATAGAAAAATTCCGGAACCATCCACATCCTGGTGGAAAGACTTTTCGTATGTAAAGCAGCAATGTTTCCTGGTGCAGGATACGTTGGAAAGAAATATTATTCTGCATAATCGTGTGGCTGATACCGGAAAGCTCAAAGCGGCAATGGAGATCTCGGGACTTTCTGATTTTTGTAAACAGCAGCCGGAAGGATTACAGTTCATGATCGCCGAGGAAGGAAAGAATATCAGTGGTGGGCAACAGCAGCGAATCGCTCTCGCAAGGGCGCTGTACCGCGATCCGCAGGTAATGGTGCTGGATGAAGCTTTTAATGAACTCGATGAAGCAACAGTTCATACCTTGCTGGAGTATTTCAGGCAACAGGCTGCTAAAGGCAGGATCGTGATCATGGTCACGCATGACCAGGAAAGCCTGTCCTGGTGCAATAAAATTATTTCTCTAGATGACTGATCTAAAAACGCTTGTTCTCCTCACGCCAGGTTTTGCTGCTTCAGAAACCGATACCACCTGCCTGCCCATGGTGCAAAGACTGGTGAAATCCATCAATGAACATAACCCGGATATTCACTTAGTGGTACTGGCCTTCCAGTATCCTTATTCCCATGGCACCTACGGCTGGTTTGGTAATCCTGTATTCTGCTTTAATGGAAGAAACCGCGGTGGACTAAACCGGCTCTTATTAAGAAGGAAGGTGACGAAGGTTTTAACAGAACTGCACAGGCGTTCTCCCCTTACCGGTTTATTGAGTTTATGGTATGGTGAATGCGCGGTGATTGGCAAACAGTTCAGCCTGCGGTCCGGTGTAAAACATTTTACCTGGCTGCTGGGCCAGGATGCAAAGGAAGGCAATACTTATCCCTCCAAACTAAAGCTCGAAGGAAATGAGATCATTGCCTTGTCTGATTCACTGGCTGATATATTTGAAAAAAATTATGCAGTGCGTCCTGCTTATGTGATCCCACCCGGGTTGAACGCTTCGGTTTCCTCAAAAGAAAGAACCATTGATATCCTGGGTGCCGGTTCGCTGATCCCCCTCAAACAGTTTGATAGCTGGATCAGGGTATTGGCTGCATTAAAAAAAATGCACCCCCAACTAAGAGCAGTAATGGCAGGAGCAGGACCTGAACAAAAAAAGCTGGAAGAACTTTCAGGAGAACTGGGTTTGCAGGAAACCATTTCCTTCACAGGCGAGTTGCCCCACCATGAATTAATGGATCTGATGCAGTCGGCCAGGATCTTCCTGCATACCTCTTCATATGAAGGATTCCCAGGTGTTTGCCAGGAAGCGCTTGCCCATGGTGCCCGTGTGATCAGCTATACAAAGCCTATGCATACGGAGATCCCGGGCTGGAAGGTGGTGGAGCACGAAGCGGCCATGACAAGACAGGCCGGTGAATGGCTTGACATTTCCGGCTATGATCATACGCCCATTACGATCTACCCGGAGGCAGAACAACTGCGTGAGCTGCTTTCGCTGTATGGTGTGGCATTTTAAGAATGATCTTCAAAAATGTTTTGATGATTTTTTTTAAGGGTATGATGCTCCATGGCCTATACGCCCATGCTTTGAGGAATTGCCGCGCAGCTTCCAGGGGTGCATCTTTCAACAGGCATTTTTCTCCATACCTCGTGTAAAGCAGGAATAATGATTCATTTGCTGTTTGCCTGGTAATGGCTTGGCTATTCTTATAAAATTTGACAAGATCGGCTCCCTCCCGGTAACTTTTGCTCCAGCTTTCATGTATATAATTGCCGGCATGAAGTCTTCTTTCAATCAGTGGTTCATAAATGATGATGCCGGTAAACTGGTAGGCAAGCTTCAGTATAAACTTTTGGTCGTTCATGGTGATATCATCTTCATCAGCATAGCCTCCGCATTGCTCAAGGCAGGATCGCCTCACCATCAGCGCCTGGGTGAATGCCGCGAGTTGGGATGAAAAGGCCATAGCAAGTAATTGACCTTTGTAAAAACCTTCTTTTATTTTATAAAAAAACTCCAATGGCTGTCCCGCGGTTTTGAAATTGAAACCATTGGTTGCGCAGAAACCTGCATCAGGGTTGTAACGCAGGTACTGCCATTGTATTTCAAGTTTGTTGGGCGACCATAAATCATCGGAATCTAAAAAACTGATGAAACATCCTGATGCATTTTCCAGTCCATAATTTTTCAATTTGCCAACTGCCGCACAACGGGGCAGGTAATGATAAAATATACGGTTGTCACCAATGGAATGTATCAGCGCCGCAGTATCATCGGTAGATCCGTCATCAATAACCAGCAGTTCCCAATTGCTATAGGTTTGAAGCAGGATGCTGTTGATGGATTGCATGATCAGTTCTGCCCTGTTGTAAGTGGTCATAATGATGCTGATCTTTTCATTTTCCATCATTGCCTGCCGGTTTTGATGATCTGGTCAATTTTTGAAGCAATGGCACCGGGTGAAAACGCATTTAAAAAATGCTGGCGAACCTCCCGGCTTAAAACTTCACGGTCAATCGTAGTTGATCGGTTTAATTGATTGATTAGTCCATCGATATTTCCTGCCTGGTACAGGAGACCGTAACGGCCATCACCGGATAATTTCCTGAACGAAGGGATATCTGTCAGGATGGGGATACAACCGCAGGACATAGCCTCAATGATGGCGATGCCACTTCCTTCGGAATGAGATCCGGAAATGATAAAGTCTGCCGCGCTATACCATTGCTGCAGTTCTGCATGTGTTTTTTTCCCTGAAAGAATGATATTTTCTTCCTGTTGCTGTTCACTGATCCAGTCCTGCAGCACACCCAGCAAATCATCCTGCTGGAAGATCATGTAAAGTTTTGCAGTTTTATGTTGAAGGATCAATCTTGAAAAAGCTCTTACAACCGTCATCGGATCCTTGTTCTTATCCAGTCTTCCAACCCATAAATAAACGGGCTGCCCCGAAAGATCCAGTTTCAGCCGGGCTATTTTTTTATCCAGCGGGTAGAAATCAGAGGAAGATTGCATCACCTCGTGAAGTTTTTTTTCTTCCCTGATGATCTTATGTTCGAGCCACTCACGTGCCAGTTCAACTGAGGAGAAAAGAAAAGCATCCACCTTGCCGGAGGCAACTGTCTGCAGCCATTTTTTATACCCGCGGAAGGGGCGCTCGGCCCTGTGCAGCACAATGATGCAGACATCCTTTCCGAGTTTTCTCCTGAGCTGGAGAAGTTGCAGGGGGAAGATGAAGCCGTTAACCAGCACTACATCAGGAGACTGCTTTTTTATAAAATCATGCATGCGAAGCGGCAACCTCGCCACAGTGTTTTTAAGCCGGATGAAATGATACCATACACCTTTATAATGCAGGTCGCCGGCATAGTCGATCCTTTCTATGGAAACCACCATATGGTTGCGGGAAAGTGCTTCGAGAAGGGAGGTATAGAACCTGATATGATTCAGCCATTCCCAGGGATCAGAGAATCCTGTTGATCTGTTATAACTGGTACTGATAATTTTCATGGATAAGCAACCTCTTTATGGTTTTGATGGTATGTAATGGAATGCGGCTTGTTCAAAAGATCCTGAAACGTTTCAATGGTTTGCATTATCCCCAGGAGTATCTCTGTATGCCTTCCTCAGAACCCGGCCTGCATGTGTACCTTTTCATCGAAGGCAGTCTGGTCGCTAACATTACCTCCCTTCATTGTTTTACAGGTTATCATCCCCTCATCATTGCGCTGCCTGGCTTGATTGCTGGTTCTAATGTTAAAGCAGATGAAATCCGCCTGCTTTTTACCCCACAGGTATTAAATGAAAACGTTGACTGGCCGCAAAAGGATGCCCCGGCCAGCCTGGTATTGCATAAATTACGAACCGGCATAGATGGTGTCGTTTTTTATAAAGGTGTTAGCGGGCATCACCGTTTCATTACCTCCTGGCAGCAATACCTCGGTCATTTGGAAAACCGGTTTTTCGCACGCAAGCCCGGGAATGTTTACCTCGGGGGTAACCTGCTCAGCCAGGTGCAGATTGCTTATGCCATCCCGAGGAATATCTGCATAGCCTCTATAGGTTCTTCAAAAGACTGTAATTTTTTTCCTACCGATCTGCATGGTCCCATTGGCCACGACAGGTATATTGTTTCACTGCGCCACGAAGGCAGGGCCTGTGCACAGGTAATGGACTCGGGAAAAATGGTTTTGTCGGAAGTGAATGCCAGTGATTTTAAAAAAGTCTATGCCCTCGGGAAAAATCATATGAAGGAATTCCAGCCTGCTTCAGCATTTGAAACCTTCCACCGTAATTCAGGTATGCTTCATGTACCGCTGCATGCGGGCACGGTCAGCTACAGGGAAATGATGCTGGAAGAATCTTTTACAGAGGGCATTCACCGCCTGCTGCTGTTCAGGGTACTGCACCGGGAAGTGATCCATCCACATCTGCCTTCGCTTCAGCATATTCATAATTGTTCGGCTACCTGGCAATGGAAGCAGGGCAAGGGGGGCAACTACCTGGTGAGATGATGCGTATTCATTAGGGCAGCAATCATTCATGAATGAACAAAGTCCTTCTTTTCAATCCACGAAGCGCCAGGTCCAAACCCCGCATACCCAATTCCATTCTCAGCATCGCGGCTTCCATAGAAGGAAAATATGAGTATGTGATCGTAGATGGCAATATGGAGACCGATCCGTGGAGCCGCATCCGTGCATACCTTGATGAAGGTGGGTTCCGGTTTTTTGGTTGCACGGCCATGCCCGGACCCCAACTGAAACAGGCTATTCCATTTTCGAAGGCCATTCATGAGCATTATCCAGGAATTACCATTATCTGGGGAGGATATTTTGCTTCCAACCAACCCGCGGTGGTGCTTAAAAGCGGTTATGTTGATTACGTGGTGAACGGACCTGGTGATAAAACCTTTCCCGCCCTGCTGCATGCCCTTGTTCATGGAGAACGTGTGGACCCACTGTCAAACCTGGTTTTTCTCAAAGACGGCAACATGGTGCGCAGCAAAAAAGATGAACTGTACAACCAGGATCTTCTTCCGCCGCTGCCTTATGAAACGCTCAACAGGTTTTATCCACTTCAACGTTACCTGGGTAAAACATATCTCGGTACCAAAACCATTGCCTACCATTCGAGTGTTGGCTGTCCCTTCTCCTGTTCCTTCTGTGCCGTTGTGCCGATCTATAATGCCAGGTGGACGGGTAAAGCGGCGCACAATATCTATAGGGATATCAAATGGCTTAAAGATCATTTCGGTGGCAATGCCATTGAATTTCATGACAACAATTTTTTTGTTTCAGAAAAACGAACGGTGGATTTTTCCAGGTTGATCAGCAAAGAAGGCATGACCTGGTGGGGTGAAGGCCGGATTGATACCATCAATAAATATTCGGATGAAAGTCTCCAACTGATGCGGGAATCTGGTTGCAGGATGATCTTCTTTGGCGCTGAAACGGGCAATGATGAAGTGCTGAAGAAAATGAACAAGGGTGGAACGCAAACCGCCGACCAGATCAGGGCTTTTGCATCAAGGTTGGCGAAGTTTGATATCATACCAGAATATTCTTTTGTACTGGGCACACCCGCCGATTCACCCGAACAGGTGATGAAGCAGATTGAAGCGGATATTGCTTTTATCCGGGAAATCAAAACAATCAATCCTGATACGGAGATCATCATTTATGTGTACAGTCCTGTGCCCGCGGAAGGATCAGCAATGTATGAACAGGTTCTTGCTTCCGGTTTCAGGTTTCCGCAGCATCTCGAAGACTGGATCAGTCCAGCCTGGGAATCTTTTGACCTCAGGAAAAACCCGCTCACACCCTGGCTGAGCGCAGCGATGATTGACAGGATCCGTGATTTCGAGATTGTATTGAATGGTTATTATCCAACGGTTTCTGATGTCCGGCTTAACCCATTCAAAAGAAAGCTGATGAAACTCGCGGCTTACCCGCGTTATATATCCGGTATCTATAAACAACCACTTGAATTGAAAGCTATTCAAAAACTTTGGCGCTATCGTCAACCTGAAATTGAAGGATTCTGATGCGAACCCTTTTAAAATACCTGCTGTCCAGGACCTACCAGCCCCTGCTCGTGCAATACCTCAGCAGGCCGCGGACTTACCGTTCCCATGGTATCAGGCTGGTGATTGCACCCACCGTTTTTCACCCGGGTTTTTTTCACTCCACCCATATATTGTTGAACTACCTGAAAACATTCAACCTGCCTGGTAAAAAAGTTTTAGAACTGGGGGCAGGCAGCGGTTTGCTATCGATCTATGCCGCAAAAAAGAAAGCTATTGTTACAGCAAGTGATATCAACCCGGCTGCCATCCACTACCTGTTGCGCAACAGCCGGCAGAACCAGGTAAGAATGGAGGTTCTTCACTCGGATCTCTTCAGGAAAATGGGTAATACGCGTTTTGACCTGATCATCGTCAATCCGCCTTATTATAAAAAAGATCCCGGCAACATGCGGGACCATGCCTGGTATTGCGGGCAGGATGGAAATTATTTCAAAAATTTTTTCAGTGGCCTGGGTGCGCATACCAAAAAGGATACGGAAGTGATCATGGTCTTATGCGAAAACTGTGATCTTGAAATGATCTTTTCAATGGCAAGAGATGCAGGTTATGAAATGAAATGCGTACGGACGGTACGCACCTTCATTGAAAAAAATTTTATTTACCACATCAA
>CAYWSQ010000023.1:0-18379 GCA_964460925.1 uncultured Flavisolibacter sp.
CCTTGGTGGTGTTGGAACACACAATTATAAAGACCCTGCTTCCAATACAGGTGCCCATATACATTACCACATCACTGATATCGTAAACTATTCCTGTTTTTACATAAATGGCAATAATGAACTTGTGCCCAGTGGCGGTGGAATCACAGTGACCAGCATGGGAGAGGATGATGGTTTTATCAAAGGAACTTTCAAGCTTGAACCAGCGGGTTATGGCGACAACCTGAAAAACACCATCAATATAGAAGGTAAATTCAGGGTGAAGCGAGGATTCCCGTTGTAACAATAAACTTTGGTTGAAAAGCTGTCTGCCCAATCGGGCAGGCAGCTTTTTATTATTACATTAATCACCTGTTTTTTTTCAATAACCTGATCCAGGTAAGGTAAGTGCTGGATATGCATATTATCTTTAAGCTTTATTGCCATGAAAAAAATTCTCAAAACAGGCCTGATTGCCGGCGTGGTGCTTTTTATTCTTAGTTACGGGGGTTTATTCCTCACCATCCGGTTCTTTCCTGAATTATTTGTGAGTTATAACAATCCTCTTTTCAAATCAGATGGCAGCAGGGATCTTCTTTTTTACATGCATGCCTTCATTATCAGTTTTGCCCTGGCCTGGTTCTGGGAAAGATTCAAGAAGGATTTTAAAGGACCTTTTATCCTGAGAGGACTTGAATTTGGAATTGTCTATGGCCTGGTAGCCTTGCTGCCTGTGATGTGGATCACCTTTAGTTCACTTGACATTACTATTGTAATTGTGATGAGTTGGTTTATCTATGGATTATTCCAGGCAGTGATTGCAGGAATTCTTTTCGCGTGGATCAATCCCTGATCAAGCCAGCACCTTCACCCGCAGATCAAATACAACTTCCAGTTGATTTTGGGTTTTGATCATGCCTCCTATCTTACTGGGAGGTTTAATATTGAAATCGGAGAAAAGGATCTTTTGTGTGCCTTGCAGGCTGATTTGTGCGCGGTCGGCCGACACAACTTTATAGTTTACTTCCACCTGCCTGCTTACACCTGCAAGGTCAATCACTACCCAGCCTTTCATCAGTGTGTTTTTACTGTTTTCATCGGGGTAACGGCCAAGGGTGAGGAACCGGATTGTTAATTTAGGAAACTCTTTTGCCTTCAGTGTTTTCCGCAGATCCGAGGTCATGATTGAATTATGGCAGTCGAAATTCTGCACATTTAATCCTATTTGTCCCTGCAATTTCAAAGGGCCCGTTCCCTGCCGGGCAACCAGGATGGTATCGGGAGTATCATATCCAACTATTTCACAACTAAAGCTGTTCACATTGGTCTTTCCATCCACTTTCAGAGAACATCCTTTAGTTACCACCCATTTTGTATATGAAATACCACCGGTCCTGAAACCCGCAAGTAAAAGAAAAATACTAACCAGGACCAGGTATCTCATTACTGTTCGATCATTTTTTATTGCCTATAAAGATTTGCAGGCCTTTTGATTACACGCAAACCAAATTATTGAATACCCGGCAAATTACCGATAAGATAGGCTTTTGATTATTATTGCAATCAATTATCAAACTGAGTAATATCAGGAAACCTGCAGACAATGAAAGAAGCCGGGCCAAAAAAAACAAGGATAGCCGTTATTGGTGTAGGGGCGGTGGGCAGCACCACCGCGTATACCCTGCTGCTGAGGGAGAGAATGGATGAACTGGTACTGATTGATGCCAATAAGGAAAAAGCCATTGGTGATGCGCTGGATATGAACCACGGACTTCCTTTTGTTGGCAAGGCGGAGGTATGGGCAGGTGATTATGCGGATTGTGCAGGCGCAGACATCATTGTGATTACAGCAGGAGCTGCTCAAAAACCCGGGGAATCAAGGATAGACCTGCTCAAAAGAAATGTTGCCATCTTCCGCAGCATTACCGATGAAGTGCTCAAATACAACCAGGACGGGATCCTGCTGATCGCTTCCAACCCGGTGGACATCATGAGTTATTTCACTTTGCAGAAATCAGGCTGGCCTTCCCACCGTGTAATTGGTTCGGGCACCCTGCTCGACAGCGCAAGGTTCCGTTATCTTATTGGTGATAAACTTTCCATTGACCCGCGCAGTGTGCATGCGCACATCATTGGAGAACATGGAGATTCCGAACTGCCGCTCTGGAGCCTGGCCAATATAGCAGGCTCCGGGATCCTGCTCGATGAAAAAGACAGGCAGTCGATCTTTGAAAATACCCGCGATGCAGCCTACCGCATCATCCAGGCCAAGGGTGCCACCTATTATGCCATTGCGCTGGCCCTCGACAGGATCTGCACGGCTATCCTGAGAAATGAAGCTTCGGTGCTGAATGTTTCCACCCTGCTCCAGGATTATCACGGGGTAAGTGATGTGTACCTGGGAGTGCCCTGCGTCGTTGACAGGACGGGAGTACGTGAAGTGCTCAATCTCACCATGAGCGAAGAAGAAAGAAACCTCCTGCACCAATCTGCCGGTAAACTGAAAGCATTGATCAGCAGTCTTGATCTTTAACTCATGTAACCTCAATAGTTGCGATTATGATAACAGAACTTGTCCGCACTCATGCAAGTGATCCTGATTTTACGAAGCTGGTAAAACAACTTGACCTGGACCTTGCAGAAAGAGATGGCTCCGAGCATGATTTCTATGCACAGTATAATGGACTGGATTCCATTCCGCATGTGATTGTTGCCTATGTGGATGGCGAACCGGTGGCTTGTGGAGCCATCAAACCATTTGACACAGAGAGAATGGAAGTTAAAAGAATGTATACCCTCCCGGAATTCAGAAGCCGGGGCCTGGCTGGCAGGGTGCTGGAAGCACTGGAACAATGGAGCGCTGCTCTGGGATACAAAGCATGTGTGCTGGAAACAGGTAAGCGCCAGCCCGAGGCGATCACATTATACCTGAAACATCATTACAACCAGATCCCTAACTACGGGCAATATGCCGGCGTGGAAAACAGTGTATGTTTTGAAAAAAAATTAAGTGTTCAGTAATTGCCCCCTGCGGTTTTCTTTTCCATTAGATTGACAAGATAGCCAAGTCCATATAGGATCACCGATAGTGTGAGGGCAAAAACCAACACATAAGCCAGGTTCTCTCCATCCATCAGGGCCAGGAATGGATTCTGGTAAACCAGCAATCCAACAAAGAGGTTGATGAACAGGACGAGGGCATTGGAAAATACCAGGAGCAACTGGAAGCCTCTTGAAATTTTGAACCTGGTGAGATGGCGGAACATATTGATCAGTTTTATTAGAACACAAAACTGCGTAGTCAGCAAGCCTTAAAAAAGCGGATTCGGATGAATTGAGGTTTCAGTTGACTGGTTTGTTAATAGCAGCGCCCCCCGGGTGTGAACCTGCCTGATTTTCTTTCTGCTTCCTCCCAATGGTGTACTTCCCCGGACCATTGAGCGCGAAGAAGAAGTGAATAAAAAGAAGGAGCAAGGGTGTCGTCATTTCCTCCACACTATCGCCCCGGTGAACCATCACCATGGCCACCAGGAAGTTGATGATCATAATAGAGGAAGCCCAGCGGAATAAAATTCCAAAGATGATGAGCATACCACAAAGAAACTGGGCATAGACCGATATCACCGCGCTATAAATCGGAAAGGGAAAATGGTTCAGTTCCAGGAAATCGCGGAACCGCAGCATATGTTCCCAGCTCAATACATTATCAAGCACACCGTAAACCAGGCGCAGTCCCACGAATAACCGCAGAAATAATAATCCCAGGTGACCCCGGTTATCTTGCTGATGCTGCTTCCACATTTCTTCCAAAGAAAATGGAATTCATCATCAGTTTACTACCGCCCAGCCAAAAAGCACGCAAATTAGGATTGTCGGCAATGGAGATCACCCTCCCGGAACCAATGGCGTTTACGATCACGGCAGCGGAATTTTTAACGCCTTCATAATTCTGCCGGCTTAGCCAGCCGCTTTGCAGGGGTGCATCCTTATAGTAGTAAGGAGTGCCATAAGGATTTTTACTTTTCTCCATGAATACGTTGTTGCCCTTAAATAGACTTACAAACGGTAAAGTATAACCGTAGGCAAGCGGGTGGGAAAGATCCACTTCTGCACGGAAGATGGCGCCGCTCATACGCTGCGCACCCTGAACCTGCTCCCGGTCCACATAGCTGAGTGTCCTGGTGCTGTCGGCTGAGGGTTTCAGCTTTTTGAAACTTACCTGGCTGATGCTGTTCTGGGCCGCCCAGGTCACTGCATCTTCAGTAAGTATAAGCGTTCCACCGCCCTGCACCCAGGCTTTTAATTTATCCTTGTTCAGATCTGAATAGGAACCACTCACCATTATGATAGTATTATACTTTGAAAGATCCACCCTGTTAAAAGTGCCTGATTCAAGTTGGCTCATGGGAATGTTGAAACGCTGGTCCATCAGGTGCCAGATCTCGCCGGCATCCAGTGCATTTACACCCTGGCCAACCAGCAACGCAATTGATGGTTTGGTCAGAGCACTGAAACGGGAACTGCCAAAATCACTTCCTGCAGAAACATTGCCGTTCTTGATTGCATGAAAGTTTACACTGTAACGAGAAGCAATTGATTGAACAATATTATAAATCTCCTGTTCAGATTTGTTCTGCATGGAAACAGGAATAAGGATGGAACCATAACCAAACTCCTCTCCTGCTCCTGTGGAAGTGGCAGAGAGTGTAAATTTATTAGTGGCCACTTTTGTAAACAGGCCTTCCTTCTGCAATTCATACAATGCCGCAGGCGCTTCAAATCCACGCCAGTCAAGCAGGTAACCGATCCCGGAACTACCGCCATTTACCTGGCCTTTGATGATCACTTCTTCCACAATTTTTTTACCATGCAGGGAAGCATTGTATGCTGATTGGCTCAATTCTGCATAAGGAAGTCCAAATGCAAGAGGCATGGTCCATGAAGTGATGTCATAAAATAAACTGTCGGTATAGGTCAGTGTTTTTTCAAATATGCCCCTGATCAGCCGGTACTGGGGCTGGTTAGTAGGAATGATATAAGCAGCACCCTGCCTGAATTCATTGCCATCAGCCTTTACGGATTTACCAAGGTCATAAATATCGATTTGATGCCTGCGCAGCATGTTCACAAAAATGGCATTGCGTGCAGGATCATTCGCATCACCAAATACATAAGCCTTTACCGGCGCCGCCGCTGCTTCCTGCATGGCGGTCTGATAAAATGTGCGCTGCCAGTCGAGGAATTCTTTTTTCAGCACCCTTGCTCCTTCCAGGGTAGAAAGTGTTGTGACAAACTGGTTGCGGATGGTGAAAGGAAAAGTGAGAATTCCATTGGCTGTTTCCTGTGCATGTCCTCTCGATGATGCCTGTTCAAAAAGAATACCGATGGAACCATTCACATCAGGGTAGGTAGATCCTTTTCCATAATAAAAATCATCGTAGTTCTCTTTTGTAAAATAAAGGGAACCGATACGGTCTAAAAAGGCTGCATGGAACTTTCCAAGCTTACCGGTCAGTTCCTGGTTCATCTTTGGCGTGATGGGATTCACTCTTGAAGGAACACCGGGCTGGAAAAAGAAAGTAGCATTGCTGCCCTGCTCGTGGTGGTCGGTAAGAATGTTGGGTTTCCATTTATGAAACCATTCGAGGCGGTTACGGCTCTCCACATGCTGGGCAGGCAGCCAGTCACGGTTCAGGTCAAACCAGTAATGGTTGAAGCGGCCTCCGGGCCACACTTCGTTGAACTCTCTCGAATTTGGATCGGTTACGAGGGTCTTTCCCTTGTGCTGGTTGGCCCAGGTGGAAAAACGCTGCAGGCCATCAGGGTTAAAGGAAGGATCAAAAAGTATGACGGTATTTTCCAGTAATTCATCCACCTGTTTACCCCTGGCAGCAGCCAGGTAATAAGCGCTTAGCAGGGCTGCATTGGCACCACTGGGTTCATTGCCGTGAATAGAATGTCCAATATAAACAACAATGGGCATGGCGGCCGTATTGAGAGCGGCAGATCTTGAAGGATCCGTGAGTTGCACATGCTGCTGGCGGATCTGTTCGAGGTTCTGGTGATTTTTTGGAGAGGTGATAATGAGCAGCACCTGGGGACGGCTCTCGTAAGAGTATCCCATTTTCTCTATTTTGATTCGTGATGGGACAGCGGCAGCCAGTGCATACATATAATTGACCAACCGGTCATGCGTTATATGCCATGCTCCCACTTTATGATGTATGACAGATTCAGGTGTAGGAATGGCAGGATCGTACTGCACACTGTCAGGCAGGTAATAAGAAAGTTCCTGTGAACGGGAAATGAGCGTGAAGAAAAGAAGATTGAACAGAAAGGTTATTCTCATAAACAGTTGTTAGAATAGTGAAATTAAGGAAAGGCCATTAGCTAAGGGCTGGGGGCTGATGGCTTTTTTAACAACTGCACAGTTCATCGGCACAATTTTTACAATACACATTTGTGTATAACTAACCTTGGCAAATTGAATCGGGATTTATTTATCTTACAGGAAAGGTTATTATACCAAAACGGGATTTAATCCGGATCCTGCAAGGATCAGCCACAGGCGAACAAGCAGGAAATGCCGGGAATTAAGCAAAACGAAAACCTGATCGAATTGAGAGACACAATCATTAACCTGGAAACCGTTAACCCTATTGAGTTCTTTGGAGTAAACAACGGTAAACTTGACATCCTTAAGAAAAAATTTCCCTTACTCAAGATCCTTTCACGCGGCACACAATTAAAACTGAGCGGGGCTCCCGAACAGGTGGAAGGCGCCAGGGAAAAGATCGATCTCATTGTGCAGTACCTCGAAAGAAATGGCCACATGAGTGAAAATTATTTTGAACAGATCCTTGGCGGCGATGATGCCGAAACGGTCGACAATTTTGTTGAACGCAATCCCAATGATGTACTGGTATTTGGTCCCAACGGTAAAACCGTAAGGGCCCGTACTGCCAACCAGAAAAGGCTGGTAACCGCTTCAGAAAAAAATGATGTGGTCTTTGCCATTGGTCCGGCAGGTACCGGTAAAACTTATACTGCCGTAGCCATGGCGGTGAGGGCATTAAAGAACAAGGCAGTGAAAAAGATCATTCTTACCCGTCCCGCGGTGGAAGCCGGCGAAAGCCTGGGTTTTTTGCCGGGAGATCTAAAAGAAAAGATCGATCCTTACCTGCGTCCTTTGTATGATGCGCTGGATGATATGATACCTGCTGATAAGCTGGGTTATTACATGAGCACACGTACCATCGAGATTGCACCGCTGGCGTATATGCGGGGCCGTACACTCGACAATTGTTTCATCATTTTGGATGAGGCACAGAATGCCACGGACCTGCAATTGAAAATGTTCCTGACGCGTATTGGAGGAAATGCTAAGGCTATCATCACCGGTGACCTTACCCAGGTGGATCTTCCACGCAACCAGAAAAGCGGGCTGGCAAAGGCAAGCCGCATCCTGCGCAATATCGATGGTATCGGTTATATTGAACTGGATGAAGAAGATGTTGTACGTCACAAACTGGTGAAGGCAATTTTGAAGGCTTACGACAAGGAAGGGCAGCGTGAGATGGAACAGGAGGAAGAAGAAAAAAAAGAACGTAAGGAAAGACGCTGGTAAAATTGTTTACTAACCTGGTTACGATAGAGAAGTGTCTGATGGCACTTCTTTTTTTATGGGCGATAGCTATAGGCCAGGAGCTAACGGCCATTGGCTTGCTTTATTTATTTTTTGCCCCCTCTACCGCTCTTAGTAGTTTTGCCGCATGAATAAATTATGGTTGCTGCTGAGCCTTTTTTTCTTTGCCTGCAATGATGCTGAAGAAACCACAGCCGGTGCTGAGAACGCACATGACGCGGCAGGAATGTTCATCAATAATGTACTGGATGGAAAATTCGACGATGCCCGCAAGCTGATGGTGAACGACGGGGAGAACAACCACTGGCTGAACGAGACAGAAAAAAAATACATGCACCTGGACAGGGAAGACAAAAGAGACATGCGTGAATCAGAACCCACCATTTATGATACAAAAAGACTGAGCGACTCGGTTTCCATCATTTATTATTCCAACTCTTACAACAACCGGAAGGATTCTGTAAAACTTGTACGCAAGTCTGGCCAGTGGCTGGTTGATCTCAAATTCACTTTTCCTGTAGCTGATATTCCAAAAAATGCTCAATAATCTTTTACTGGTAGGTTTAGGTGGTGGACTGGGCAGCATGCTGAGGTATCTCTGCCAGCGTTCACTCAACAACAGCTTTCCCTATGGCACGCTGCTGGTGAACCTTGCAGGATGTTTTATCATCGGACTTGCCTGGGGTTATTTTTCAAAAAATATGGATGCGCCTTCGCGCCTCTTCCTGATGACAGGACTTTGCGGAGGCTTCACTACTTTTTCTGCATTTACCCAGGAGGGAGTGGAAATGATGATGGATCACCGCTTGGCCATCTTCATCCTTTATACCGGTGTGAGTGTGATGGCCGGTTTGCTGTTGACTTTTCTTGGATTTAAACTGACACAAGCATGAAAACAACCAATGTACTGCATCCCTGGCACGGGGCCAGCTATGGCGATAACGCACCCGCGCAGGTTAATGCCCTGATCGAGATCTCACAGGGTTCACGTACCAAATACGAGATCGATAAAACAACCGGGCTACTGAAACTCGACAGGGTGATCTATTCCTCTTTTCATTATCCTGTGAATTATGGGTTCATTCCTCAAACACTTGGACACGATAATGATCCGCTGGACATCCTTGTGCTTTGCTCACAATCCATCCAGCCCCTTTGCCTGGTACATGCCACCGTTATCGGCAATATGCAGATGATCGATTCCGGAGAAAAGGACGATAAGATCATTGCCGTGGCCACCAAAGATCCATCAGTCAACCATATTTCTTCCATCGAAGAAATGCCGCCACACTTCATCAATGAACTCCGGAATTATTTTGAGCAGTACAAGGTGCTAGAGAACAAGCAGGTGCAGATAGAAGAATTTCAATCCAGGGAGATCGCTTATTCCATCATCAACGAAGCCATAGAATACTACAAACAAAATTTCGGCTGATGCGCATCCAAAATAAACCTCATCAAATGACAGCACAAATTATTATCATCCTGGCCCTCATTGGACTGGCAGCCGGAATGCTCAGCGGACTGGTAGGTGTAGGGGGAGGCATCATCATTGTACCTGCCCTGGTATTTTTTCTTGGTTTTTCGCAGTACCAGGCACAGGGCACTTCGCTAGGGCTACTGCTTTTACCTGTAGGCATACTCGCCGTAATGAGTTATTACCAGAAGGGGCATATAGATGTAAAGGTTATCGGCATCATGGCCGCGGGATTTGTGCTGGGTGGTTTTTTGGGCAGCAAACTGGCGCTAGCCATTTCTGAAACAGCGGTAAAAAGGATCTTCGCCGTGATCCTGTTTTATTCAGCTTTCAAAATGCTCGGCTGGGATATGTGGATCTATAAAACGGTCAGAAATATCTTTTCATAGCACAGAGATCGTGGGTCCGTTTTCCATTTTCACTATTCACGATCCCTTTTTCATCAAGCCGGTCTATTCTCACCTTTCCCGAAGCATGAACGATCTTTTGCCCGGAAAGGATGATACCCACATGGATAATTCTTCCTTTTTCATTATTGAAAAACGCAAGGTCGCCCTCCCTGGCTGAAGAAAGATCAGGGACCACCTCTCCCTGGTCCGCCTGCAAATAAGCATCTCTTTTTAATTTTATTCCCAGCAGTTTGTAGACTATTTGCGCGAAGCCACTGCAATCAACACCCATAAAGGTTTTACCCCCCCAGAGATAGGGCGCATTGAGCCAGGGCTGGATGATCTTCCTCAGATAATCCTGCTCAAATGGTTTGTGCAGGTTGCGGTAGGTGCCATGGTATTTATAACGCTCATCCCATAGCAGGCGGGTTTCCTCATCAAAACCGGTGAGTGAAGCACCCATGGGCGCATTAATCAACTGGTCGGGAAGCGTAACAGGATTGATGATATTGGTTGCCACAAAATTGAGCTCACCTGTAGCTATTTCCTTACCTGTTTCAGTAATAAGATGATGGGTAAGCCAGCCTTCATAATCGTCGTATATAGACCTGACCCGGAACCATTCTCCTTTTTCTTCCAGCACTTCCATGGTTTCACCAAATAAAAGCTGGTTCACTAATTCGGAACGATGCGCGGGTTCAATTCTCACCGGTGCTGCAGCCACTGTACTGATCGCATATTGCATAAAAAGAATAAAGATTGGTTTTGATTATGCAAATTTGCAGGGTTTGAGTCATATTACAGAGCAGGCCTGATAAGCTAAGATCAACATGCATGCACACCAACCGCTATGATCATATAAGTGACAGTGAACTGCTGGAACTGTACCACAAGGACAGTAACCAGGAGTGGATCGGCATCCTGCTGGAGCGGTATACGCTTTTACTGCTTGGTGTGTGTATGAAATACCTGAGGGATGAAAATGAAGCCAGGGATTGTGTGCAGCAGGTATTTCTGAAAGTATTGACAGAAGTAGGCAAATACAGGATCGAATTTTTCAAGTCCTGGCTTTACATGGTGGCCAAGAACCACTGCCTGATGCGGCTGCGCGACAAACCCGGCAAGGTGAAGGAACTGCATGAACACCATGCGGTGAGCGCAGATCCGGACAGGTTTGAGCTGGCAAATGACGGGAAAGCGTATGACCTGCTGGAAGATGCTTTGAATGAACTGGGAGAAGAGCAAAGGCAATGTGTAATTTTGTTTTACCTGAAAAAACTCAGTTATGGCCAGGTAAGTGAAAAAACAGGTTACAGCCTGATGCAGGTAAAAAGTTATATTCAGAACGGAAAACGAAACCTCCGCATCATCCTTGACCGGAAGTTGGGGGAAGCGAATAAAAAATGAGCGGTAATCTTAAAGACATATTATCCAACCTCAATCCTGAAATAGACCAGGAAACTCTGATGCGTTACCTGCAAGGGCAACTCTCCGCCGAGCAGCAGCATGAAGTGGAGAAACAGATGATGGATCATGATTTTGATGCCGACGCGCTTGAAGGCCTTGGAGCATTCAGCAACAAAAAAAATATCAATCACCTGGTTGAACAGCTCAACAGGGATCTCAAAAAAAGAACAGAAAAGAAAAAGAAGTTCAGGAAAAAAATGCAATTACAAATCGAACCATGGATCATAGCCGCCGTGGTCATGATCCTGCTCCTCGTTGTAATTGCATTCTTCGTAATCTCCAGGATGGATAATTAGAAGCTAGAAGGCTCGCAGCTCGCAGCTAGTAGCTAGCAGCTCTTACTGGTACTGAATATACACCGGTATCGGTCTCAGGTTCAGGATATCTTCATACCTCATCATTTCTTTCAACCCGCTTTTCTCCGTATCATTTACATAAAACAGTTTGAAGCCTGTGAATTGAACAGGTTCATTCTGGATCCAGTGCCTGTAAGTTCCTTTTTTCAGATCGGGAGGGCCCCAGCCATCCATATCCATTACGATCTGCACTTCTGGGCGCAATTTGATCTTACTGGCATTGGTGACCATACCTTTTGTAAAGCGGTGCACCACGAACATTTTAGGAGGCAGGTTATGCTTCTTCACCAGTTCACCAAGATAATTAGTGATCCAGTCAATATCCACGGCATCCAGGCTGCCGATCACACTACCGGGTCTTGCATTTCCCTTTGCTTTCATGGCAAATTCAGGATCGATCCCAAAATGCACATTGGGCATGGATAAATATTTTTCAAACAATGGCACTTCGGTCTGCACATCACTCAATCCCACCTGTACATCAATGAATACCTGGGCATTGATCTCTTTAGCCCATGCGATCACGGTATCGATATGTTTATGTGGAAGACGGTATCTCCATTTTCCATCAGCACCGGCAGTGCCCTGCGCAGTTACAGCGATGTAATGAAGCGCGGGAATGGATTTGATCACCGTATCCAGTTTATTCCATTTATCCACTTCAGCGAGAAGCCTTGGAATCATTTCATTCTTCGGCCATTTGCCAAGAGCGCCCATCCTGTTGTTAACGATATTTCCATAATAGGCAATCACACGGTTGAAAGGAAGGATGGCCCCGGGCAGCGGGTAATCGTGTTTTACAGGCCAGCGCCCGGTGGTATCACCGTTGGCAGTATGTTTTTGAAGGCGGTCGTACAATGCCGTGTCAAGTGTGGGAACAGCAGGACCGGCTGCAGGATTATTCTTACCAGGGCTGGTGGTATCCGAGGTGCTTGATTTAACCTCTTTGGCGTTGTTGTTACAGGCAGCAAGTGCCAGGATCACAAGAAGTGCGAAACAGTTTTTCATATCAGATGGCATAAAGGCCGAAGATATTCAAACTGAACTTCATTTATAAACAATACGTGAATAATATTTTTGGCCGAAGCTGGTAAATGTTTAGTGGGATTTTTATATTGTGGGGAACTAAAACTAACTGTATATGGAAGATTTTCCTGTTGGACTTATTGTAATCTATTTCGCGGCCATCTTTGTAATGATCGCTGCAATGTGGAAGGTTTATGAAAAGCCGGGCAGCCGGGATGGGCATGTATCATACCCATTTACAATATTTACATCCTGCTCAAGATAGTCGGCAAACCAACCTGGTGGCTGATCATGTTCTTCATCCCATTTATCAATCTCATTTTCGGCATCTGGGCAACCAACATGCTTTCCAAAAGCTTTGGCAAGGATGAAGGGTTTACAGCAGGACTGATCTTTTTAAGCTTCATCTTCTACCCTATTCTCGGTTTTGGAAGTGCCCGTTACCTGGGTCCGTTTGGTGATCCACAGCGGTTCGCTGCTATGCAGGGCCAGCACAATTTTGATTTTGAACACCCCCAACAATATCAATAATCACGATCCCGCCTGATGGCGGGATTTTTTTTGCCAGCCGGGCATGAAAATTTTGAAGATTTCCCCAAAAGCATATGAATAATTCAAAAGAAGAAAGCCGAAACCTTGCTGCCGGCAAGGGCAAAAATGATGATCCCTCGCTGAGAGATGATTCAGCCATCCAGCCTGGGGTGCAAACGGTAAGCAGTGGCAAAGGTGACCCTGCCAATGAGCAGCTCACCCTGACGAATTCAGATAATACAGGGGGGGATAAAAATGCTGATCCACGTTTTGATGAAGTGGATAAGGCTTGAAAAATCCAATGAAAATACGCCTGGACCATTGATCCAGGCGTATTCATTATATCTTATTCTTCACTGGCAGAATCCTGGTTCTGCTGGTTGTTCCTGCTTCTTCTTCCACCGGAACTTTGACCGCCTCTCCTTCCGATCTCACTCATATGCTCGCGGTTGCGGCTTACGATTTCACCACCCTTCCTTCCGGCTTTACGGGCTTCATCACTGTTCCACTCATGGGCTACACCCTGGCGGTGTGCGGCACGTCCGCCTTCGCTGGCGATCTGCCTTTGTCTTTCAGGACTCATGGCTGCAAAACCACGGTTGCTCCTGCCACTGCTGCGGCCATTTTCATTGGCACCTGAAACCTGGTCACGGTCCACCTGATTTTCCCTGCTTTCCATATTCTGGTTTTCAGATAATCCTCTTTGTTCTGACATAACTCTGTACATTTAAAAGGTTAACGAATGAGTTGGTTTTAGGGTTTAACAACAAAATGATGCCGGACACAATTAAAGGGGAATGGATGAGCCAGTGGGTAAAACCTGGTATAGAAATCAACAATTTGCGTATTAGCAGCCACGGCCGGGCTGTCTCAGTGTCTCAGGATGCTGAAAGTTTCGAAATAGGCTTCCTCTACCGCCGTATGCTCGATTACCCCGACCCTTGCCGCAGGCGGACCTTTTTTGCACCATCCGATAAAAACCTCCAGTTGGGAACTGTTTCCTGAAGCGATCATTTCCACATGGCCTTCCGGGGTGTTCTTGATCCAGCCTGTAATGCCGAGGGCATTTGCTTTTTCACGGGCCGTTGCCCTGTAATACACTCCCTGGACTTTTCCTTTGATAAGCAGATGAACTGTTGGCATAAGATTTTCGAAAATAATCAAAACAAACAATGGATAAAAAGCAGGATCCTACAACAGCGCATGAAAACATCCCCGTAAAGAACGCCGCACCTGAACATGAAGGGCTGGCTAAAAACCCGAATCCGAGGGCCAATGAAAATATTGATACACGGGATGAGGAACAGGAAAGAACATCAGGTGCCGGTACGGAGATTACGGACGGTGAAGCAGGATAAAGTAAACAGGCGGGTGTAGTACTTTTTAGATCATTTTATTACCACCAATACCCTCTTTCTGTTTTTGCAGGGAGCGGATCATGGTGCCATAGTCCCAACGGTAAACCATGGCAGTAACCGTTGCCGCGATCCGTTTGGCTCTTGTGGGTTCTGTTTTGGCGCTGTCGATCCACTTGGTGAAGTAGTTGCGGTGCCCCTGCGGCAGGCCATTATAAAAATCCAGCGCTTCTGGTTCGTCCTGCAGGCATTCCATTAATTCAGGAGGTGGCACAATCTCATTATGGTCCACTTCCATTTCCACTTTTATGGTATCCCCTTTTTGTTTTTTGATCTGCCTGCGGATGTCCGCATTAAGTGTAAGAATAAAATCTCCATTACCCATGGGGATAAGCGCCAGCAGTTCATAAGGCGTGGTATCGAGCCTTCCTTTTACACGGAAACCTTTCCGGTTGCCCGGCATGAGTTTACCGGCACTCGCGGCCGGAACGTCAATATAGGTCCACCCGGTTTTTTCACCCTGTTTTGCAAATCTTTTGATGGTGGCTGTCCACTTGATCATCAGTACACGGTTTTATTCTCCATGTCCTTCCAATCGTCGAACACTTTTTTGGCGGAAGGTGTGGGCATATGAATAAAAGGAATATTTCTTTCAGATGCCACCTTTTCTATTTCCTCGTAAATGAACTGGTCGTCGAATAAGATCTCTGCAGCTTCTGTTTTTGTATTGGCAAAAAACACACGAGCGGGCCTGGCCCAGTAGATGGCCCCAAGACACATAGGGCAGGGCTCGCAGCTTGCATAAATGTCACAACCGGTCAATTGAAAAGTATTGAGTTCTTTACACGCAGTCCTGATGGCAACCACTTCCGCGTGTGCAGTAGGATCATTTGTTGTGGTAACTTCATTGGAACCTTCACCAATGATCTTTCCGTCTTTTACGATCACACAGCCAAATGGTCCGCCTTTCCGGGATTGCATACCCTGCCTCGAAAGCTCAATCGCACGGTCCATAAATAGCTGTTCTCCTTTGGTCATAGTGCAAAATAAGGGAATTGTTGAAAGTCGAGGGTAAGTTGGTAGCAGGTAGTCGGTAGTTCAAAGTTGAAAGTTCAAAGTCGGTAGTCTGTGGGTCGAATATGTGCCTGATGAACCATAAAAGTTATGAATTGGTCGGGCAGTTGAGATTTCGCTTTTTGATTTTAACCTTAGCGTTCTTTGCTCTCCTTTGCGATTTTGCGGTTTCATTTTGACTTTTGACTTTTGACTTTTGACTTTCGACTTTGAACTACCGACTACCGGCTATCTCTTCAAAAACCTCCCCCTCAACAGCTTCTCCATTACCTCATCACGGCTGCCACGGCTGATGGGTATTTTATGCCCGGAGACGGTGATCTCATTGCCCTCTATGCTGTCAATTTTTGAAGCTGCAATAATGAAAGATTTATGTGTCTTCATAAACTGGCCTGGAGGCAGGTATTCTTCTATGGATTTGAAAGTGAGATAAGTGATGAATTTTTTTGTTGAAGTATGAATAGCCACATAATTCTGAAGGGCTTCAACATACAGGATCTCATCAAAACGGAGTTTCAACAGTTTATTATCTGCCTTAATAAAAAAGAAATCCTCCTCACCATTTTTATTGCTGTTCTCCTGGCGCAATTCATAATATTCTTTCGCTTTCAATGCAGCTTTCAAAAATCTTTCAAAAGAAATGGGTTTTACCAGGTAGTCAAGGGCATTCAGCTCAAATCCTTCAAGGGCATATTGTGGATATGCAGTTGTAAAAATCACCGGTGGTGCATTCTTTAGTGATTTGAAAAATTCCACTCCTGATATTTTCGGCATTTGTATGTCCAGGAAGATCAACTGAACCATACCTGTTTCCAGTTCATGCATCGCTTTCAAAGGGTCTTCAAAAGCAGAACGGAATTCAAGGAAATCAACATCATTGATATATTCCATAATACCCTTGCGTGCAAGAGGTTCATCATCTATCACGATACAGGAGATCTTTTGCATCAGTTACCAATTTTAATTTCCAGTTGTACGTCAAACCATCCATCTTCCCGGCTGATCTTTAATTCATGCCTGCCTGGATACAATAATTCCAGCCTTCTTTTTACATTGGCAAGGCCAATACCCCCGGACTCACCAACTTCCTGCTGCTGTCCTTTACCCGTTGTATTCCTGACCCTGAACATCATGAGTCCATCATTCATGGTGAGCCCTGCATGAATTTCATTTTTACGTCCATGCGACAGGTGCTTGAATGCATTTTCCACGAAGGGGATCAGCAAAAGGGGTTCAATAGAAAAAGCTGGCAGGCCTTCCCCGATTTCCAGGTGAATGACGGAGGTTTCATCCTTGCGAAGCCGTTGCATTTCTATGTAGTCACGCAGGTAAGCTATTTCTTTCTCAATGGAAATTTTTTCATCCTTCACCTCATACAACTGGTAGCGCAGCATCTCCGAAAATGTATGAAGGGCTTTTCTTGCTTCGGCGTTTTGCTTATCAATCAGGAAATAAACAGAATTAAGAGAATTGAATAAAAAATGCGGGTTGATCTGGGATTTCAAAAAATTAAGTTCTGATTCGGCTTTCTCCCTGGCCACTACCGCCAGTCTTTTCTGAATGCTGGTATAATCTATGATCAGTTTAATGGCCACTCCCGCGGTTACCAGGAAAAAATGAGGGATCACATTATTGTAAACCCTTTCCTTAAGATTCACACCTGGATTTCCTTCAGCAATGGATCCCGTGAGGTACATTTTGATAATACTGCTGACCAGGATAAGAGCAAGGTAAGTAAAAATGAAAAGGAAGATTTTTTTCCTGTAAAGCAGTCGTGGAATGAGAACCAGGTTGGCCAGGTAAACCAGCAGTGCAAGATCCAGCGTTTTGATGGTGGTTATGGCTGCAGCTATGCCTAACGTATCATAATCTTCATACCTGAGATAAAACCAAATAGTCCATACCATAAGCCAGAGGCCCAGGTGGATCAGCCGTATCTGCCAGGAGGAGTATGGGCGTTGCATCATGTAAATTAAATCTACAAATTCCGCTTCTTAAAAAACCTTACACGTCTGGTTTTGTTTTGATGATGAAATGCCGCCTGCATTTCATCAAGAGCGGCGAACAGGTTGTGTAAACGTTTTTAATGTCTGCCAGGTAATAGCAAGATTTGTAAAAACTTAAAAACATGAAATACCTGGCGTTACTTCTCCTTCCTTTTCTTTTAGCGATAAATGGCTGTGCACAGGGCGGCAGCCAACAGCCCAATTCACCAAAAGACCGCCAGGCAGGCGGTAACTGTGAGGGTTGTGAAGCAATTTTTGAATCTCCGGTTGCTTTTGACAAGCTGGATTGGACGGATACCCTTCCAGGATATGCTGAAACAGAACCTAAACTGGTAGTTAGCGGAAAAGTGTTTCAAAAAGATGGCAAGACGCCAGCTCCTGACGTGGTCCTGTATTTCTATCATACTGACAGGGCAGGAAATTACCCGAAGAAAGGTAATGAAACCGGCTGGGGCAAAAGGCATGGTTACCTGCGCGGCTGGGTCAAAACCAATCAAAACGGCGAATATCGTTTCTATACTTTCAGGCCTGCCTCCTATCCCGACAGTAATAATCCGCAGCACATCCATATTACCGTAAAAGAAAAAGGTGTGGTGGCTTATTATATTGACGATTTTGTTTTTGCCGATGACCCGATGCTAAGTGAAGGAGAAATCAACCCCTCCCAGCAAAGAGGCGGCAGTGGATTGTTAAAACCTGTACTAAAAAATGGTGTGTATGTGGCGGAAAGAAATATTGTGCTGGGGATGAATGTACCGGGATATTGAGGGAGTGGGGAGTCTGACAGTTCAAAGTTGAAAGTTCAAAGCCGGAGGCCTTAAGTCCCAAGTTGAAAGTTAAAAGTTCAAAGCCAGAGGCCTTGGGTCCGTACTGCTCTTTCGGCTTCCGACTTTGAACTTTCAACTTTCAACTTTGAACTTGTTTTGACTTATTATTCACAAAACAAGGTACGAATCTGGCGGTTCCTCTATGCCGCCTATGCACAAGATCTACCTCCTGTTAAGAAATAACCAGCAATCCGGACCGTATAGTGCCGGAGAATTGCAAACACTGGGATTGCTGCCTGCTGATCTC
>CAYWSQ010000023.1:18396-24959 GCA_964460925.1 uncultured Flavisolibacter sp.
AGATCGGGTGGAAAAATCCAGGTGATATTCCCGGCCTGGTCCCTGGAAAAACCAGGGAAGAAAAGATTTCAACTTCATCGACACCAACAGCATCATCTCCAAATCAAAAAGCTGGAAAGATCTTCGTGAGTTTACCCGGCCAGTTCATACCAAAAGTCAAGGCGGACCCAATTTCCGAAACTGACCCGGCTCTTGCTCTTGAAAAAAAAGCAGAAGCAATCTATCAAAAGATCCAGGCTTTCCAGGATCAGCAAACTGCTGCACCAAAAGAAGAACTGGAAACAAAATACTCACGGTCACTCGATGATATCAGGAATGAATATGCCGGCTGGCTCCACCAGCAAAAAAACAAAAGGAAATTTCCAGCAAAACCTGTTTTACTTGCAGCTTTTTTTATCATCTTCATCATTACCGGTCTTTTCTTATTTCAATCTGCACCAGTGAATATCGAAGAGAATCATGCTCCCATAAAATTCGTTGCATCGCAACAGCCACCTGTTGCACCTGTGAACCTGGCTTCAAAAAACATTACACAACCAGCAGCTTCAATAAAAAAGAGAAATCCCACCAGTACCGTCAAAAAGAAACCTGTATACAAAGTTTCTTCTCCCACAGTAAAACCTGCCAAAAAAACTGGCAGTGGTAATAATGCTTACCTGCCCGCGATGGTCTCGGTGAGTGGAAGGTATAAGCCCACAGGTAAAGGAGTTTCCGCCTCAGAGATCACCCTTCAAAATAAAAGCGCGGAACTACTGAAAGTAGTTGCTGTGGATGTGATCTACTACAGGACTGATGGAAGCTTTCTTACAAAAGAAACGGTTTATTTCCGGGATATATCACCCCACACATCCCGTACGCTCAAAGCGCCACCACATGGTAAGGCTGAAGAAGTGAAATATAAAATGGGGCTTATTTCGGCCAGCGAATCGGGTCTTTATTACGCGATGAATTAAATATCCTTCACACCTGCCAGCCGGAATACATCCAGCAAAGTATAAGTGCGCTGTCTTTCTTTTTGGAAGGAAGCATTGATCATGGCCCTGGCAACAATGGAAACATCAACAGGCTTCTGGCTTTTGAAGAGTCCCAAACGGTTGAGAAACCGCACCGCGGATATCGCCATTCTCTCACCTGTCCTGTTTTCTTTCCTGTCACCCGCAAGTATGCCAGGCTGCAGAATAAAAATATGCTGGAACGGAAGCTGCTTTACATCCCGCTCCAGTTCACCTTTCATTCTTGGGTAAAAAAGCCTGGAACCGGGGTCTGACATGGCCGCTGAAACCAGCACATAAACAGGCACCCCGTTGTCGGCAGCAGCTTTCGCCGTTTCAAGCTGGTAGGTATAATCCACCTGGTATTGCTTTTCCTTACTACCTGCCTGTTTTAACGTGGTACCCAGTGAGGAAAACAGAACATGGCCTTTCACCAGTTCCTTCCATGCAGCAGGCTGGTTAAAATCGACGAGGTGTTCTTCGATCTTAGGATGATTGAAGCCGGAAGTGCGCCTTGACAGAATCCTGATCTTACCGAAGCGTTCATCTTCCAGCAATTGCTTCACAAGGGATGTTCCGGTAAGGCCGGTAGCACCGATCACAATTGCGGTGAGTGGTTCCATACTGTAAAGATAGAACCGGGAGAAAGGGCAAAAAAAAGACCCGGAAAAAAATTTCCAGGTCGTGGTGTTTGGCATAGATCCTAGTATATCACGAGAGTTTTTTCTTCAGGAAAAAAACACCAATGGATGTAACAAAAGCCAGCGTCAACTGCAAGAATTTTTTGGTGTTCTTCACTTTGGGTTCGAATGGTCTATAAAAAGAGGTATCGCCCTTGAGGGCTGCAATGATGGCCGATTCAAAATCGTGGAGTGCAAGGGCCATATCAGAATCCGTATGAAAAGCCTGGCCATTTGCATAAGTACCATGCATACTGATGCGTGTATATTTTTCATTCAGGGTCTGAATGGAAACATCAATATGGTAAATGGTTTCTTTTACAGGTTGATGGTAAGAGAACCTGAATGATTCGATCATTTTATTCTCAGCCATCAATGTAATGTTGGGAACAAAAGAAGGTACGGCCAACAGGCTGTCCCTGGTTTGTTTTTCTGAAGCATCTACAAAGGTCTCCTTTGAAAGAAAATTTTGACGTGGCATTGGCTTTTCATTTATTGGTTAGGAGTATTGATTCCTTCACTAAAGTAGCAGGCCGGGCCATAAAAAACAATCGGTAAAACGCCTGATATTTTATAGGTAAATTCCCCTGAAACCTTACCCTGCAACATCGTGATTTACCCAGCCAGAACGGCGCTTCCGACCTTATGGCACTCTGTTTGTGCATATTAGGTATGGCAACAATACATTTAACGGCGAAAGATTTTAAAGATAGGATATTCAATTACGAGGAAGGCCAGGAATGGGATTACAAAGGTTCACTGCCGGCCATCGTGGATTTTTATGCAGACTGGTGCGGCCCCTGTAAGGCTATTGCGCCTGTACTGGAAGAATTATCAACCCAGTATGACGGGAAGCTGCTGATCTATAAAATAGACACGGAAAAGGAAGAAGAGCTTTCATCTTTGTTTGGAATTCAAAGCATACCTACGCTATTATTCATTCCAACTGAGGGCAATCCCATGATGCAAAAAGGGGCCCTGCCAAAGAATGTTTTGGAACAGGTTATTGAAGAAAGGTTGTTGAAGAATGATGCTGCAAAACAATAGTTTGCTGGTTTAATCCAGGCTTTCCTTCCTGAAGAACAGTAATGGCTGTTTTATATTTTTTAACCGCGAAGTACGCTAAGAAACGCAAAGTAGCGCTAAGCAGTAATATGCGTATTGTTCTATTCCTTCATCAGCCGTGCGCATGCGCTGACAATGTCAGCCGAAGTCTATGCGAAGGCTGGTTCTTTGTGGTGAAAAAACTTTTCAATTCTAAGACTCTGCCTTCGGCCAATGTCTAAGAGCCTATGGCCTCACTCAGTTCAGTCATTCTTCAAAGATTCTTCCTGCTCTTCTGCCTCACCAGTTTCAGGCATTTCGGGTGAACCGTCTGAATTTACCTGTACAAATGCATTGTCAGTATTTTTTTCAGGTGCTTCCTGCTCACGCAGGTTTTCTTTTGGATCGATCATAAAATTGTTTTCAGGATCGATGAAAAATGCATGCCAGCCTTAATAAAAAAAGCCCCCATCAAGGGAGCTTGATTTCTACCGTCCGGAATTTAGTATCTCCTGTTATTATGGCCGCGGTGCCTTTGATTGTCGCCAACATTCCTGCGATCGTAATATCTTTCATTAACCATCCTGATCTCACGATTGCGTTGCATTTCCAACCTGTCGATCTGCCTGCGTTTTTCCCCGGCGCGCAGGAAACGGTTGCGCTGCACATCGCGGATCCTTGACTGGTATTCAAAACGGATACGCTGGATCTGCGCATTCCTTTCACGTTCGGTAAATGAATAGGTGCCGTAACGGTTATGATCATAACCACCGCCGCGGTTACCCTGGCCCAGTACCACATCCCTTGAATTGCCTTTGGAAGGGAATCGTCCCTGCTGTGCAAAAGACACAGAGACCACACCCAGAACGAGTAGCATTGTTAGGAGCTGTTTCATAGTGTAAAGTTTTTGTTGTAACAGATGAGAGCGTTTGCACAAAGCAATGTTTAAGCAGGAATGGTTAAAGTTTTGTGAGTGCGTGAGATTTGATTACAGATTATAGAAAACCCTTGCAGCCTTTTACACCGCAATTGCATTTCCTGGCGCCTTCATGATGGGTTTCTCCATAATCGCAGGTGAACTCCTCCCCCTTCTTCACCTTTTTCAATGTATAGAACTCTACATGGTAGCCAATGGTGCGCATGAATGTATTTGGCCGGCAGGAATGATTGATATAACGAAGCTCATTACTTTGGGTGGCATCGAGAGACTGGCCATTCCAGAGTTCAACAATGGAAATAGTTTTTAGTTTCTTCGCCCGGGCCCTGCCTTCCTTCCGGGAAATGACCTCACCTGCAAGTGCTCCGAGTTTCTTACGGGCAGGCACATTGTGTAAAGCAAACAGCCCCTTGCCATGGATTTGGCTGGGACCAACTATGACCGGGAATCTTACATCACCTTTTATATTCATATATGTGGAAATAATAAGCCGGTTAAAACTGGTTAACCGGCCCAAATAGCTACATCACAAGTATTTATATATATGGTCCAGTTCTTGAACCTTCACTGGTATGACTTCCAATCCAAATTATACTGAAAAGCAACCATCCCGTCTCCTGTATAGCCTGGGCATTGCCATCCCGGTTTCTGTGAGCATCTGGGTGGCGATCATCCTCCTGATCCTTTAAGGGATCCCGATGGTTTCATCATGGTCCAGGGGAATGCTTCCTGCATCTTCCTGCCTTTCCTGTTCAGCATTTCTTTGCACTTCCTCACGGGTTCTGCTAACCGTAATTTCTTCTTTTTCTTTTTCAGGCTGGTTCATATTTCCAGGGGTCGTTGCCTTTTCCTGATTTTTTTGATCTTTCATTTCAGGCTTATTTAAATCAGCATGAGCCAAGCATCCAGTAGATGAGGATGAAAATGAGAATGGTTCCAAAACAACCACCTCCTAATTTTTTAGCACCGTATCCGGCGATCAGCGCTCTTAACCAATTGGGCATAGTTTCAAATTTGAATAAACTTTAAAAAAACTATGCCATTCATCATCACATCATCGTGCCGTATTTCATTTAAACAGCAACCTGGCCTACGTCATTCCTGAATACAACAACACCATCAAATACATCCACCAGCACCGGCTGTGACTTATCTACATCTCCTGAAAGTATTTTCCTGCTCAGCACATTCACAATTTCTTTCTGGATCAGCCGCTTCAAAGGCCTTGCACCATATTGAGGATCGAATCCATTTTCGGCAAGATGATCTACAAGGTAATCGGTGAACTCCAGCCTGATGCCACTCTGTGCGATCATCTGCTGCAACTGGTTGAGCTGGATGCGGATGATTCCACGGATCTCGCTTTTCATCAATGGCTGGAACAATATGATCTCATCCACCCTGTTGAGAAATTCAGGCCTGATAGTTTCCCGCAGCCTGGTCATTACTTCCAGCTTCGTGCGCTCCACGATATCTTCTTTATTGTTTTCATTCACATCCGCGAAATTCTCCTGGATGATATCACTGCCCATGTTGGAAGTCATAATGATGATGGTGTTTTTGAAGTTCACCACACGTCCTTTGTTGTCGGTGAGCCTTCCATCGTCAAGCACCTGCAGCATCACGTTCCATACATCAGGATGCGCTTTTTCAATTTCATCAAGCAATACCACCTGGTAAGGTTTACGGCGCACAGCTTCGGTAAGCTGGCCACCTTCATCATATCCTACATATCCCGGAGGCGCACCCACCAATCTTGATACCGTATGTTTCTCCTGGTATTCACTCATATCGATGCGGGTCATCATGTGCTCGTCATCAAACAGGTAATCTGCCAGCGCCTTGGCCAGTTCAGTTTTACCCACACCGGTAGTACCCAGGAAAATGAATGAACCAATTGGTTTTTTGGGATCGCTCAGGCCTGCCCTGCTTCTCCTGATGGCATCAGCCACTGCCACAATGGCTTCATCCTGTCCTACCACTCTTTTATGAAGTTCGGTTTCGAGCTGCAATAATTTTTCGCGTTCTCCCTGGAGCATTTTTGAAACAGGTATGCCTGTTGATTTAGCTACACTTTCCGCTATATCTTCCGCATCAACCTCCTCTTTCATGAGCCGGCGTGAATGGGCACTCAGTTCATTGAGTTGTGACTGCAATTCATGTATGGCTGATTCCTGTTCCTTCACCCTTCCATACCTGATCTCGGCTACCTTACCGTATTCACCTTCGCGCTCTGCCTGTTCAGCCTCAAGCTTGAGTGATTCAATCTTTGCCTTACCATTCTGGATCTGTTCCACCAGTTCTTTTTCTTCCTGCCATTTAGCTTTCAAAGTATCTCTTTCCACCGCCAGGTTGGCCAGGTGTGTATTCAGCTCTTTCAGTTTCTCTTCATCATTCTCGCGCTTGATCGCTTCCTTCTCGATCTCGAGCTGGCGGATCTGCCTTTCCAGTTTATCCAGTTCTTCCGGCATGGAATTCATTTCCAGTCTCAGCTTGGCCGCGCTTTCATCAATCAGGTCAATAGCCTTGTCGGGCAGAAACCTGTCAGTGATATACCTCACGGATAATTCCACCGCCGCAATAATGGCTTCGTCCTTGATACGCACATGGTGGTGGGTCTCATAACGGTCCTTCAATCCACGCAAAATGGAAATGGCATCTTCAACAGAAGGTTCGTCAATCATCACCTTCTGGAACCTGCGTTCAAGCGCTTTATCTTTTTCAAAAAATTTCTGGTATTCATTCAGCGTGGTCGCCCCCACGGCCCTGAGATCCCCTTTGGCCAGTGCGGGTTTAAGAATATTGGCTGCATCCATGTCCCCCTCTCCTCCCCCGGCGCAAACGAGGGTGTGAATTTCATCAATGAACAGAATAATTTCACCTTCACTTTCACTGACCTCCTTAACCACT
>CAYWSQ010000024.1:0-24265 GCA_964460925.1 uncultured Flavisolibacter sp.
GACCTCGGAGGTTGACCTCCGAGGTCGGATAAAATAGCCCTGACTATTTAAAAATACTCAAGAATATAGGATAAAAATTTTAAAACTGGTTGGCCATGTTCCTGGATGAACTTGAGATAACGGATTGGTATACAAAACGCCGACCTCGGAGGTTGACCTCCGAGGTCGGATAAAATAGCCCTGATCCCTGAAAGTGATCGCCCCTGCACTGCTGCGAGGCGGTTTTTTATTTACTAGTAAGGGTGATCCCCATGAGTTTGGCGGCAGTTTCTGAACTGATGCCCCTTTCAAGGCACATAGTATCTATTTAAAAATTCTCAAAGAATATAGGATAAAAATTCTAAAACTGGTTGGCCATGTTCCTGGATGAACTTGAGATAACGGATTGGTATACAAAACGCCGACCTCGGAGGTTGACCTCCGAGGTCGGATAAAATAGCCCTGACTATTTAAAAATTCTCAAAGAGTATCATATAATTGAATTCCTGTAATACCATCAAGATTATGCATCAAAATAATTTGATTAACAGACATGATACCTAGTGACTATAGGGTCGAGCATTTCAAGGATGAAGTAAGTTCTGATTAATAACCCAATAGCTTAAAGCGTTAACGATATTCCACAGAATTGAACAAGACCAACATTCATACAATACTTAAAAAGAAATTATTGACATTCGGCTTATTGAGTACAATGTTCTGATTCGAATCTGGAAGTAGGAGATCGCTCCAGCAATCCGCATCAGAAATGGATCATGGAATTAATGTCAAGAGAATCCAACCTCGGAGGTCAACCTCGGAGGTTGAAGAATCAATTGCAGATTTTTTTAATGGTACTCCTCTTAATTACTTTCACCCTAACCATCAGGCAAAATTGAGAAAAGCATTTTTTGCTGACCTCACCAAAACCGGCTGACTGTGAAATCTTATAAATTCTTCAGCAGATCCAAACCAATCAATCACTTCCGCTGACTTTATCCATGGAACATTGCCCTTGATAATAGCAGGATACGAGCTATAGGCCCAATTGTCAAGCGACGAGCACAAACCATGATGCAGCACATTTACGTGTACATAATGAATCATTTTGGTAAAATAAACCGGGGTATCCACAGTCTTACGGCAAAAAGGCTCCATAAACAGTTTTCCCTTACGATCCTGTTTATAATTGAACACCTTCACATAAGCATTGAAAAAATTACTGAACTGTTGCAGCAGAAACCTGGGCATTGCTTCGGGTTGGTTATGTGCATATTCGAGCTCCTCCATCCTGTTCCATATTGCCCTGCGCTCCAGGAACCTGAGAAAAAAATGGAAGTGGTTTGGCAATAAAGAATAAGCAAATACATCAGCCAGGGGAGTAATGTATTTTATGAATAAATGGATAAAATAGTCGTAATCTTCATCACAGGTAAACAGCTTTTCACTTCCCACTGCCCTGTTACACACATGAAAATATTCGCCCGGGGATAAAATCGCTTTGTACTTTTCCATATACAAATCTATCCGGTCCGCTTTTTCAGCAGAAGTTGAAAACCTCAGTCAATTTGCGTTTTTTCACCTAAAAAACAGGAGAACTATCAACCTCGGAGGTTGACCTCCGAGGTTGTAGCTACTTCAATTCATACAAAAGGTTCACTCCAGGATCAATGGTAAACTGTACTGAAGTCCCTTTGATTGGAATTTTAAACTCTGAACTAGCATCTCTCACTTCAAAAATTTCCTTCCTGAGTTCTCCATCTTCCATCATGATATGCACTTCCAGTTTGAAACGGTAGACCGGGCCTATTTGTTTCACATAAAAATTAAATACACCATCGCCAACACTGGTTTTCATTTCAAGTTGTGGTATGCCAGCACGGTAAAGCCACTGGTCAAAAAACCAGGTTAACTCTTGACCTGAAACTTTTTCCGCTACCGCTTCAAAATCCCTGGTACCTGCATTACCGCCTGCAAATTGCCGGTAATAGGTTCTCAATATCTCCCGGAAATGCTGATCGCCTACCTCACGCCTTAGCATATGCAGTACCCAGCCACCTTTCTGGTAGCTGTTGGTGTTCAGCAACTGCATGTTGCTGCAACTGCTGTCAACCACGCCATGGGGATGTTGCCTGGCAAATTCTATAATCTCCTTCCTGTCCTTATCCAGCCGCTCCCGCATTTTTTCCTCTCCATACTTCTGCTCCCAATAGATATTGGTCAGGTAGGTAGCAAATCCTTCACTGAGCCATAAATGCCTGAATGATTTTTCAGATGCCATATTGCCGAACCACTGGTGCGCCACTTCGTGTGCCATCACATCTTCAAACTTACGGTCACCCGTAACCGAGGATTCAGCATAAAAAATAGCACTCGCGTTTTCCATGCCTCCAAATATGGTGGTCGACTGTACGTTGGCTAGTTTCCTGTAGGCATAGGGCCCGATATATTCGCTGAAAAACTCCAGCATGGAAGGCACTATGGCGTAATCATGAAAACCTTTGGTACTATCCTGCGGATAAACCCAGGCTGAGACCGGGATCCCTGTTTTAATAGACTCGAATTCTTTCACAGCAAACCTGGCCACGCCAATTACCATCACTTTTGTAGGCTGGGGAACTGTTTCCTTCCAGTGTGTCTGCTTCATGCCGTTAGGCAAAACCTTTTCACTCACCCGAAAGCCATTGGAGATCACGGAATAATGCGCCGGTGCGGAAACAAAAAATTCAAAGGAAGCCTTGTCATCGGGACGGTCATTGCAGGGAATCCACTGACGGGCACGCGTGGGCCAGTTGTCGGAAAAAAAAGTACGGTCGCCATGCTTGTTCTTTGAAATGATCAGTCCATCAGCGGGAACTCCCTTGTAGCGGATGGTCAGGTTAGTGGTATCACCGCTTCGTCCAGCCGGCAGGGTAATGATCAACTGGTCATTTTTCTGAATAAATTTTCTTTCCTTGTTCCCGTTCTCCAGCACTGAAGAAACCTCCATGCCCTTTCCTTTTGCGGGACCAGCAAGATCAAGGTGAACCAACGGTTCATTTGAAGTCCGCACCAGGTAAATAACAGCGGAACCTTCTACCACGTCATTCTTATCTGTGAGCAATAGGGAATACTGGTAATGCAAAACATCAATATCCTGCGCCAGAACCTGCTGGGTGAGCAGCAGGCAAAAACCAAATAAGCCTTTGAGCATGTTAATCATTTATTGAATCAAAAGATAGGTGTTTCATCCGGGGTAGTCACTCCACTCATAATTTATCAAGCATTTCCACCACTTTTTCTCTTCGCAGGATCACATAACCAATGCGGTCGTTGCTGATGCCTTCTTTGAGCTGGTAGGAGAAGTCCAACTGGTCATCCATTACATTGGTCTCAAAATATTTGAAGGAAATATTGGAATAATTTTTCAGCTCCTCACCTATTTCATAAAGGTGGGTAGACAGGATAAAAAGTGAATTCTTTATTTTAATCAGTCCTTTTATCACTGTAAGCGAACATTTCATGGCATCCTGCACATTGGTGCCCTTGAACAGTTCATCAATCAGCACCAGCCATTTTTTCCCGTCATTGATCTTGTAAATGGTATTCTTGATCCTTTGCACTTCATTGAAAAAATAACTTTCCCCTTTAGCGATATTATCCGCCACATTGATGTTGGACAGCAGTCCGTCGAACAGGGTGAGCTGCATATGCCTGGCAGGCACTCCCATACCGATATGCGCCAGGAACACCGAAGACCCAAGTGCCTTGATCAATGTGCTTTTCCCGGCCATGTTGGCTCCTGTAAGAAAAAGAAAATTCTGCCTGGGTTCCAGCACCAGGTCATAGGCTATTGGCTTTCCCAACATTACATGATAAAGACCTTCGGCTTTCAGGAAGGGTTCTTCCTGTTCAACAAATTCCGGGAACTGCAATTGGTAGGTTTTCACGGCCATGGCCATGGAATACCAGGCTTCCAGCCTGCTGAAAATATCGATCAGTTCATAAGTATCATTCTTATAATCTCCTTTTGCAAAACGGGCATAATAGAGATTTTCCTGGAGACTGAATTCATGATCAGTTTTAGTGGCCGATAATTTCTGCAGCGGCGCTTCCTGCAAAATTTTTTTGATCCGGTCAAAATAAAAAGCAAGATTGGCAGGAAGGTCCACTCCCGAAAACAACTGCAGCAGCTTGCCCAGGCCCCGGTAAAAATCAGCAAAATGGCGCACTGAATATTTTACCATGGAATAATCATGACCATGAAGGATCTTGTAAGTATAACTATTGACTGCATTGGTATTCTCCGGCACCGTATCGAGGTTATAATCCAGGAATTTATCGATAACGATAATAGTTCCGTTGGTGATCTCCTGCGGCCAGTCCTCAATGCGTGATAAAAGCACCTTGATGATGTTCTGAGTTCCAATGATCCTTTTCAGGTCGTGGTGCGGTTCCGTAAAAAATCTTCGCAGCCATTCCTTACCCCCGATGGTCTTTGTGAAATTGAGCTTATGGAAAATAGAGAACTCCTCTTCCTGGTGAAAAATGGAAATATCATTGAAAGTGATCTTATCTATCTGCATGCAGAACTCTTTGTTACTGTTTAATGATCAGGACCGGTTGAATTCAATCCTTTTTCCTTTTACTGATTCATTCCATACCCCGTTTCCATAAACAAGGCCGCCATTCACAAAAGTATGGGTGATGGCTGCCGGGAAAACATGTCCTTCCAGGGGGCTCCAGCCACATTTGTATAAAATATTTTCTTTTTTCACGGGAGTGCTTCCTTCAATATCCACAATTACCAAATCGGCAAAATATCCTTCCCTGATAAAACCTCTTTCTTTTACCTGGTAACAGGTGGCCACTGCATGACTCATTTTATTCACTACCTGCTCCAGGGAGATCGCACCTTTCTTATAATATTCCAGCATCAGTAATAAAGAATGCTGAACCAGCGGCAGACCTGCATGGGCTTTTTCATAACTCTCCTGCTTTTCTTCCCAGGTATGTGGCGCATGATCGGTGGCGATCACATCAAGCCGGTCGTCGAGTAAGGCCTTCCATAATGCTTCCCGGTTGTGCGGTGCCTTGATGGCCGGGTTACATTTAATAAGGTTCCCGAGATCCTTGTAATGATCCGAGGTAAAATGAAGATGGTGTACACAGACTTCAGCCGTGATCTTTTTATCTGCCAGGGGCAGCATATTGGTAAAAAGCTGGAGTTCTTTTTCCGTGGTGATATGCAGGATATGCAGACGTGTGCCGTGTTTTTTGGCCAGTTGCACCGCCTTGAAGGAAGATTCAAAACAGGCTTCCTCATCACGCACCAGCGGGTGATCGGAAGGCTGAAGTACTCCTTTTTCCTGCTTCAGCCTTCTGAAGTTGGCAGCAATAATGGCTTCTTCCTCGCAATGGGTGGCCACCAGCAGTTCTGTATTGCCAAAGATCTTTTCCAGTGAAAGAAAATTATCCACCAGCAGGTTTCCAGTTGATGATCCCATGAAGATCTTGACACCGCATACCTTGTCCTTTTTTTCATTGGTACGCAGCACCTCTTCCATATTATCATTGGAAGTACCCATGTAAAAGGAATAATTGGCCAGGGAAGTTTGCGAAGCAATACCGTATTTATGTTCCAGCAGATCCTGTGTGAATACAGGCGGCTGCGTATTGGGCATCTCCATAAATGAAGTAACACCGCCTGCCACGGCGGCTTTGGCTTCTGTATAAATGGTGGCTTTATGCGTGAGACCCGGTTCGCGGAAGTGCACCTGGTCATCGATACATCCCGGTAACAGGTATTTTCCTTCACCATCGATCTCGGTCATATTTCCATTGGCTGAACTGATCTGTGTTGATATACGTTGGATTCTTTCACCTGCAACCAGCACATCACCTGTGTGTATGCGGCCTTCATTCACGATGTTGATATTCTTAATGAGGTATTTTTGCATAATTTGAAAAACTATAATCTGACAGGATGCAATTTAAACAAAGCCTTCAACCCTTAAGAGAACTGTTCAAAATAAGCCTGGTATTGTTTTTCCTCTTCCCGGGAACTGCAAAGGGCCAAACCACTTACCTGCCGCAGGACGCGAGGGAAAATGTGTTGCTTGAAAGACTGCAGATTAAAAATAGAACCAACCCTGTATTGAATTTTTCAACTGCCAAACCTTACAGCCGTCAGCATATTATACCGGTTGTTGAAAATGAATTTTTCCCGTTTCTGAAGAACCTCCCCCCTTCGCTGCCCCATTATATTCCTTACCGTGAGGATACGGCAATGGTTAACCTGGACACGGTATTGCTTGCGCATTACAAGAAGTCCGGTTATTCTAAAATTGACTATCATAATGCCCGTCAACTGCTGATGAACAGTTCGGAATGGGCATCGAGAACTTTCACATCCCGCAAAAAATTCCTAAATCATTTTTATAAAACACCCTCTCATTTTTACGAGGTCAGCACCAAAGATTTTTTTCTTTCAGTTAACCCGGTCTTCCAGTATTATGTGGGTAAGGAACAAGACAATGACCAGCACGTTTTTCTGAATACAAGAGGTATCAGCCTGCGTGGACGCATTGCCAACAAGATCGGCTTTGCTGCTTACATGACCGACAACCAGGAAAGGACACCTCTGTATGTGCAGCGATTTGTCACCGACCGCAAAGCGGTTCCCGGCGCGGGTTTTTACAAGGATTTCAAACAAACTGCTTACGATTATTTTGACGCAAGGGGTTATATCACCTTCAACGCGGCCCGATATATCGATATCCAGTTTGGGTATGATAAAAATTTCCTGGGCAATGGCCACCGCAGTTTGTTCCTGAGTGATTTTTCAGCACCGGCATTATTTCTCAAGCTCAACACACGCATCTGGAAATTCAACTACCAGAACCTGTTCATGGAATTAAATTCCGCTAACCGGCTGAATGCTGACCAGCTCCTGCCAAAAAAATACGCGGCCATGCACCATCTTGACCTGGCGGTTACCAAATGGCTGAATATTGGTTTGTTTGAAGGCGTGGTCTTTGGCCGCACCAATCATTTTGAATTCGGTTATCTCAATCCTGTGATCTTTTACCGTTCAGTGGAACAGCAGAGCGGAAGCTTCGACAACTCGGTACTGGGCCTTGACGCGAAAGCAAATATTGCCGGTTCATTCCAGCTATATGGACAGTTCATGCTGGATGAATTTAATTTGAAAGAATTGAGAAGGGCTTCGGGATGGTGGGCCAACAAGATCGGTTACCAGCTTGGAGCGAAATATATCGATGCATTTGGCATCTCAAATCTTGACCTGCAGGCAGAGGTCAACCGGGTTAGACCTTTTACCTATTCGCACCGCGACTCTGTTGCCAATTACACGCATTACAACCAGCCCCTGGCACATCCTCTTGGTGCCAATTTTCATGAAATGATCGCGATCGCACGTTACCAGCCGGCACCCAAATGGTACCTCGAAGCCAAAGCCATTTATTTTATGCAGGGCCGCGATACTGGTAATGTGAATCATGGCACCAATATTTTCCTCCCCAATGTTTTTCCTTACCGCAACCGCGATTTCGGCTATAACCTGGGAGATCCCGTAAAAGGCAAAACTGCTTTTGCCTCGATGCTGGTTTCCTATGAATTAAAGCCCAATTTTTTTATAGAAGCCTCCGCTGTAATCAGGAGGGAAAATGCCACCACCATCAGCCCGGCGCGCAATACCACGGTAGTGTATGCGGGTGTGCGGTGGAATATGCACCGGAGATCATTTGATTTTTGATCCAATGATGCCGGTAGCTGATCAGCTATGATCCTGAAAGCGGGTACTGCAGCCATTTATGGCTGTTTTTTGTTTGAAAGCAGGTTGAATAAATCCCTGTAATCTGCACCCCTGCGGCATTTGAGATATCAGGGAAAATCGTACGATTCCTGGAATGCGCTGCTGGTGGACATTTGAGCCGATTGCATCATAAATTTTTTACAGGAAAACCCCTAAAACCCCATATTGGTGGTAAACTGAACTAGCCAAAAATTCGGGCTCATTTTTTTTTGAACCCGCGATGTGAATAAGCCAGAGCATTATGGGAAAATAAGTTCAAATTTGTGGAAAGGATCATTGATCCTGTGGATATCCGGTGAGTGGTGATGTGTGGAACATGGATACTACGTGAATTAAAATATTCCAACGAAAAAAGATTTCGTAAGTTTTATTGGCCCCTATATTCGCCGACTGACTTACTGGGATACATTCAGGATACAATTCCTTAACCTATAAAATAATCAACCAGGCCGACTGAGAACCCATAGGTCATTGATCGAAAAATCAATGGTTTAACCTTTTTTGACGACTTTAATATGGATCTTACTAACCTCAACAGGGACAAAAAAAATCGTAGAAAAACCGCTCCTGATCTGAGTACAATGATATATGGCAAGGTTCCCCCCCAGGCCAGGGACCTTGAAGAGGCTGTGCTCGGTGCAGTTATGCTGGAAAAAGGAGCATTTGACTCCGTAGTTGAAATTCTGAAGCCTGAAGCATTTTACGTTGACAGTCATCAGCGCATTTACCGCGCCATGCAGGGCCTGGCCAATAAAAGCCAGCCGATCGATATCCTAACCGTAGTTGAGGAGTTGAGGAACAGGGAAGAGCTCGACCTGGTAGGCGGACCTTATTATGTAACCAAGCTCACCAACGCGGTTGTTTCTTCAGCCAATATCGAAGCCCACTCGCGGATCATCCTGCAGAAATTCATTCAGCGTGAACTGATCCGCATCAGCGGTGAGATCATTTCCGATGCTTATGAAGACAGCACCGATGTGTTTGACCTGCTTGACCAGGCGGAAAGCAAGATCTATGAAGTAACCTCCACCCATCTTCGCAATAATTATGAAACGATCGATTCGGTGCTGGTGAAGACCATCCAGCGGATCGAAGACCTGCGCCATAAGAACGAAGACATCACAGGTGTGCCCAGTGGATTTGCTTCCCTGGACCGTGTCACCTATGGCTGGCAGAATACCGACCTGATCATCCTTGCTGCCCGTCCCTCGGTTGGTAAAACAGCCTTTGCGCTGAACCTTGCCCGGAACGCAGCCCTTCATCCCACCAAACCTACACCTGTTGCTTTCTTCTCGCTGGAGATGAGCGCGGGACAGTTGGTTCAGCGTATCCTTTCAGCCGAAAGTGAAATCTGGCTGGAAAAGATTTCACGCGGAAAGATGGAAGAGCACGAGATGAAACAACTGTACGCAAGAGGCATCCAGCGTTTATCGCAAGCCCCTTTGTTTATTGATGATACCCCCGCGCTCAATATTTTTGAACTGCGCGCCAAATGCCGCCGTTTGAAAAATGCCAATAATATCGGCATGATCCTGATCGATTACCTGCAGCTCATGAGCGGTACCGGTGAGAACCGGAACTCCAACAGGGAACAGGAGATCTCCAACATCTCCCGCTCGCTGAAAGGACTTGCCAAAGAACTGCAGGTTCCCATCATCGCTCTTTCACAGTTAAGTCGTGAAGTGGAAAAACGTAAGGATGGAAACAAGATGCCTCAGTTGAGTGACCTCCGTGAATCGGGTGCCATTGAACAGGATGCGGACATGGTAATGTTCCTCTACCGTCCCGAATATTATGATATCACCCAGGATGAAATGGGTGACAGCAACCGCGGTGAAACCCATATCAGGATCGCCAAGCACAGGAACGGTTCACTGGAAACGATCAAGCTCAGGGCCTTGCTCAACATCCAGAAATTTATCGAGGATACAGGAGGTAATGATTTTGGAAGCGGTCTGCCTTCCAATTTCAAACCTGTAGCAGGTAATGATGGCAATGGCGGCGCCAGGATGTTCATTCAGACTGGCAGCCGGATGAATGATTTACCGGATGATGAGGATCCTTTTTAAAGTCTGGCCGTGAGGCGTGAATCGTGCTTTGCCAGCCGACGTTGTGCGCCGAAGCTTTAGCGAAGGTGCAAGCTTTAGCGAAGGCTGGAATCGTGAATGCTGCGCACGCCGACTGGTTCAAGCTTTACCAAAAGCTGGTCTTCTGCGGTGAGAAAGAAATTAGCCACTTCGAAGCCTGTTTAAATCATTCAAATAATATACTAAGCCCCAACATCGGGGCTTTTTTATTTTCTTCGCAATATGTCATTGCCTTTTTTTTATGTGAATGAGCTGAAGGAGGGTGAACTCCTATTAGATGAGGAGACTTCCAAACACATGATCATGGTATTGAGGATGAAGAAGGGTGAGTCTGTATTATTAACAGATGGAAGGGGAGGAAAGGCAATGGCCACAATCATAGATGACCACCGAAAAAAAACGGTTGCCAGGATAACAAATATCACCCGGGAAGAACCGCCTGCTATCCGAACAGCCATCGGCATTTCACTGGTCAAAAATTCATCACGCTTCGAATGGTTCCTGGAAAAAGCAACTGAGATCGGGATCACGGAGATCTATCCTCTCATCTGTACACGCACTGAAAAACAGAATTTCAGGTACGACAGGATGAGGCAGATACTGGTAAGCGCCATGCTTCAGTCGCAACAAAGTTTTTTACCGGTGCTGCATAAACCAGTGAAGTTTGAACAATGCCTTGAACTTCCTTTCAGTCTTAAAATGATCGCCCATTGCCTGCCCGATCAGAAAACGCCACTTTCATCAGAATTGCTCTCCGCTTACAACAGCCGGATACTCCTTATTGGACCTGAAGGCGATTTTACCAACGATGAGATCGAAACCGCTCTTTCCAAAAGCTTCAGGCCGGTATCACTGGGTGAAACTCGGCTGCGTACAGAAACCGCTGCCTTATTTGGTGCTGTTTTACTGAAAGCTTCCTCCCCACATTAGGGGATATATCAAAAGGGGCTATGCGGGTAATTTAATGGTAGAAATCATACCATGCGACACACACGCAAAAACCTGCTTTTACTTGCTGTTATTTTATTGCAGCAAAGTAATTCTCTTGCTCAAAACGAATCTGATCTGAGAGCCGCTAAAAACAAAGTTTTACAGGCAAAGCACGATACTTCCAGGGCGCTGGCATTGCTGGACCTTGGTGAAGTATTTTTTTATCACAACTATGATTCTACCCTGTTTTATTATAATCAGGGAAAAGAACTGGCTTACAGGATAGATTATAAAAAAGGGATTCACAAGTACATTTCCTATCTATCAGGTCTTTACAATACCAGGGGAAATTATGCTGAGAATATTGCCTTATGCCGCTATGGTTATGACAGGGCCACGATGGAAAAAGACCAGCGTTACCAGGGTATCCATCTCAGTAATATCGGCAATACTTTTCTTTACCAGGGCATTGCAGACAGTGCAGCCTGGTACCTGATCAATGCCAGCCGGCACCTTGAAGCGGTGAATGATCAAAAGATACTCGGACAAGTATATGCGAATCTTTCAGGAACCTTTGATCTTTTGAAACGTTATGATCAGTCATTGTTGTACAACCGGCTGGCGCTTAAGATGGCCGCCGCTACAAATGACGAATTGGGCAGGGGCTATGCACTCACCAATATTGGTGTGGCGCATAAAAGGTCTGCCCGTTATGATTCTGCGGAATATTATTTCAACCTGGCTTATCCAATTGCCAGGAAATTCAGTCAGAAAGATCTCGAATTAACAGTAGCCAGTAACCTCGGACTTGTTGCGATTACTCGCAGTGATTATAAAAAAGCAGATGAGTTCCTCGCAAAAGCACTCCAGATTTCCATAGACCTGGAGCATGTTTATGGAATCGTACATGCCAAAAAAGGTCTTGGCAGCAGCCATGTCTTCCAGGGAAAATATGATGAAGCCTTAGGTTCTCTGAATGAAGCCATCAACCTGGCCAAAGACAATGGCTACCAGAATGAGTTGATGGAACTGTATAAGATACTCTTTGAAGCAGCCCGGAGGAAGGGTAACAGCACCCTGGCACTTGATGCATACCAGAAGCATGTTCAATTGAAAGATTCACTGAATAATATTGAAGTGCAAAGCAGGCTGGCTACTCTTGAAAAGCAATACCAGGGTGAAAAGAAAGAAAGACTCATTCTGCAGAAGGACAATGAGATCAAGACCCAGCAGATGGAACTGCAGTCCATGAATACCTGGATCTGGGTATTGAGTTCACTGATCATACTGTCAGCCATTATCGTTTTCCTGCTGGTAAAGATCAACAAACAGAAACGCCAGGCAGAAGCCAGGCAGCAGGAATTACTAAAGGTGCAACTTTCCATGCAGGCCAAGGAAGAAGAACGCCACCGCATCGCACGCGAACTGCATGATGACCTGGGCGGAACACTTAGCGGGATCATTGTACAAACCCATTTCATGAGCCAGCAGGTGGAGCATCATAATGTAACCGCCCTTCAAAAAAGCATTGAAAAGATCAACCAGGCTTCCTCTGAAATGATCACCAAGCTTAATGATATCATCTGGCTGGTGAATCCGAAATTTGATACGCTGGACCAACTGGTGGAACGCATTGAAGAATTTGCCAATGATATGGCAAGGGCAAGGGGGATGGCTTTCCACATCGATTCGCATGATGACCTGGAAGCCCTTCCACTCGACACCCAGGCCCGGAAAAACATTTACCTCATTTGCAAGGAAGCCATTAACAATGCCATCAAATACAGCCAGGGTTCCGAACTTTATCTTAAAGTGAAACATTCCGGTAAGGACCTACAGTTGATGATCGAGGATAATGGTTTAGGATTTGATTCGGCAGCGATCAGGAAGGGTAATGGACTAAACAATATGCAGGACAGGGCACATACCATTGGAGCGGCTTATTCCATCGGTTCCGGGAGCAGGAAAGGCACCCGAGTGAAACTCGATTACAAAATCCCCCAATGAGGTAATGGAAACCGTGCGAGGCTCCTTTAATTTCATTTCAATATGAACATACGCGTAGCCATATTCGAAGACAATACCCTGGTGCGGGAAGGCATGCAGGCCATTTTGAACGGCAGCCCGGGCTTTAGTTGCTGCGGTGCCTACCCCGATGCCAACCATGTAGATCAAAAAATCAAATCCTGCCAGCCCGATGTAGTGATGATGGATATTGAAATGCCGGGTATGACAGGCATTGAAGCAACAGCGGTGATCCAGGAAAATTTTCCTGAAATCAAAGTTCTGATCCAGACTGTTTTTAACGATAACGATAAAATCTTCCAGGCATTATGCGCGGGTGCATCGGGCTATATTTTAAAAAATGAACCACCGGTGCGGCAACTGGAAGCCGTGCACGAAGTGTTCAACGGAGGCGCACCCATGTCACCCTCCATTGCTAAAAAAGTAATGCAGTTCTTCCAACGCAAGAATGTAATTCTCGTCACCCCCGGCAATAGCGATTACCAGTTAAGTGAAAGAGAAAAGGAAATCCTCCAGTTGATGACGCAGGGCCATAACTACCGCACCATTGGTGACCGATCCTTCATCAGTTATGAAACCGTAAGGACCCACGTTAAAAAGATCTACAAAAAACTTCACGTCGCCTCAAGAGCAGAAGCCATTCTGAAGGCGCAGCAGCAGCGGTTAGAACAAAGATGAAAGTTCAAAGTTCAAAGTCAGCTGTTCAGGGAATGGTATGTCTATGGGATATCACTGGCGCAAGTTGGTAGTCCATAGTCGGCAGTCAGTATTGTTTCAAACGCATCCTTTAGATGAACAGGTTGTAAAGCCTTTGCGTATTCTTTGCGCTTTCCTTTGCGTTCTCTGCGGTTTCAAAAATTTAACCGCAAAGAACGCAAAGAGTCAAACCTTCAAAATGCTACAATTAGCATAGCGCAAAGAAGACGCAAAGAAAATTCTAACCGGTTACAAACTTCAGACTTCGGACTTAGTAAACCACACACATCCTCTCAGCCTCTGACTTTGAACTTTCAACTATGAACTTTGAACTGTTCTCAAAATTTCACCCAATGAGGTATTGAACCACGCATGCAAAGAGTGGAGATTCGTCCGGTCATTCACACATAAAACCACTCCACATGCGATGCTTTATCATAACTGCACTCCTGCTTTGCTCCCACCAGTTTGTACATGCACAGGAAACGGAAGAAAAAGCCGGACGCTTATCACCCAAAGAATTCAGCATACCTGCCGCTCCTGTATTTGATCTCATGGGTGTGACCTCCTCACAAATCAACCGCACATCCGACATCAAGGATTTTAAAGTTGACTGGTCTTTTAAATCCTGGAAGCTCAATCCCAACCTGGCCATCCAGTCACAACCCATCTGGGAAATGTTTTACAACCGCCGTGACCTGAGCAAATACCAGCAGGCCTCCGGATTCATGCGCCGGCTGGCTTCCACTGATCTTTCCATTGGTTCTGTACTAGATGAAAACAATGACAGGAGAATTGGCGGTGCACTAAAACTGAACCTGCTCAAACAAAGAGATCCTCTAATGGCGCGGGAACTTTTTACAGGTATCGGTGAAAGGTTCGCGCAGGAACAATATAATCTCGATTCGCAACTACGCGAACTGAAACACACACTCGATACCACAACGGATATCCTGGCCAAACCTGAACTGCGCAACCAGATCCAATCCACGCAGGAACAACTCATGACCATTCATTCCAGGCGCAATGCAGAAATCAATGAACGTGCAAAGATCTATGTGAATGAATACTGGAATGAGTCATCGCTTGACCTTGCCATTGGCCGCGTGTATTCCTACCAGACAGACAGTGCAGGTTCATTAAAGACCCTGAGACTGAACCGCAACACAGGATTTGCCGGTTGGCTGAACGGAAGTGTGGGCATCGGAAAAAAATTTCTTTTATCAGGCCTCATCCGCAGTAGCTGGTATGAAGAGGAACTTGATTTTTTAATCAGGGATAAAACCACGCAGGAAGAGTTCTCCCAAAAAGCCGTTGCTGAAAATACACTGTATAGCATGGGGATGAACCTGCGTTATGGCGGATCCATCTACACCTTCTTTATAGAATTCCTCTACGAGAAAAAAGGATTGAAAACACCACTTGAAGCACTGAGCGAAGCTTTCACAGCACCGGGAGATTTTGAGGTGGTGGGCAACTCGGTAAAATGGGATGTGGTGCATCCCAACACCCTGAGCATCGGCGGTGACTGGCGCATCAGCCGGAGCGTAGTTATCAACTACGGCATGCGTTGCGTTTTTGATGCCAGGTGGAAAATGCAAACGTTCACCCCTATTGCAACCATCAGTTGCATGATGAGATAAAAAATCTATTACACACTCTAAATTTTCTTTTATGAAACAAACTTCATGGTATCAACAAACAGTGCTGTTGCTGGCACTTGTCATTATTTCAGCATCAGTAGCGGCACAGGTCAAAAAAACCGTTGCCCCGCGTACAATTTCACAGGTTAAAACCATCAGTCCTGTTAACAGGACCCTTGCGGGCACCTACTACAAAAATCTCAGCAAGTTCGTCAAGAACGTTCCTAAAACCACCCTTGCCAATGCAAGCCAGTCAACCAGCCGCTCTACTGTTTCCCTCATCAGGGGTGGCACTGGGGGGTCAACGCCACCTCAAACCTCCGTATCGTCACCTGTAAAGGATGGTGATTATTCCTGTGTTACAAGAAATGTAAATGCCAAAATTGATTACCAGGCATTGCCCGTGTACAACCAGACAGAATTCATTTTCCCTGGCGCCTTACTCGATGCCACGCGGATCATTAACAACCAACTGGGATTTTATATTCCACCGGCTTCTTACCAGCGCCAACCCTACCGCATATCAGCCAACCTTTTCACACTTACAGGTCCACCCCAGAATCCAACGGAAATAATTGGCGATGAAGCAGGAGAAGATTATTCACAGGCTTCATTCAGAAATGCGCAAAGCAGGATCATCAACCGCAATGCCAATGCCAATCCACCGGCAAGCCTGGCGCTGGAATACATTGAGGCCACTACCCAGGAAGAACTGGCGGTAAAACTGGGATATAACCTGTCAGCAAGTGTACCGGCCGAGTTGATGACGATACTCACCGGTGTACCGGTGGGAGCCAATGCTAATGTGAGCGCCAGTGCTTCAGCCAGCAGTTTTGGAAGCAAATCAAGACTGCTTCTTAAAGTGCATTATACATTTTACTCTATCGACGCCTCTCCTACCAATGAAGATTATACAAAATTTCTGAGCCCTGTTGCCGGTAGTGATGTTCCCAACAATGTAGTGTATGTATCCAGCGTGCTGTATGGATCCATTGGGTTTGTATATTTCGAATCGGACAAATCCATTACCGAACTGACCGCTGCCGTGAGTGAAGCAGTTGGTGTTACCGGCCCTGCAGACCAGGGTTCAGTATCCGTGAATATTAGTGCGGAAGCCCGCGCCAAATTCAGTTCAACAGTCAGTAAGATGGTTGCAGTAGGCCGTGGTCTTGGTATTCCCGCCAATTCTTCCACCCAGCTTACCAATCTTGACCAGCTCATCTCACTAATGGGAAGCCTTCGCAACTGGGGTCCCAACAACCAGGGTGTGCCCATTGCCTATTCCATGAATTTTCTGAAAGATGGTGCACAGGCGATTGTTTCCTATTCAACACAATTCCAGAGTAAGGTTTGCACGCAGCCCGAACTTACTGACCTGAAATTTGATGTGGAATTGGAACTGGAAAGAATGGATGTAAGCAATGTGAGGGATCTTGACGGAACTGAAGACCTCTATGGCAGTATTGATTTCAGGAACCTCAAGGCCGGCTCAAAAACAGTGAATAATTCCACTGCACTCTTCAGCAAAACGGAAGCGAATGCCAATACCAATAATTTCAGGAATGGCAGCGCGCCGGTAGATAAAAGGATCGCGCTGATCAAAAATCTCAGCTTCGAAGAATTGAGAAATCTTGAGCTCACCGTTGGAGGCAGGCTGCTGGATGATGAAGGTGTTTTTGGGTCAAGAGTTTTTAAATGCGTGGAGTGCACGCCTGTTTCAGCAGAATATGGCCAGCGTGTTTTGAAATTTATCGAGATCACCACAACGCAGAGTTCCATCAACAGCCTGCAGAATAATAACCAGTTCCAGATGCTTCGTTTCGCGGGAGATCATTTTTTTGAACTCAACTTCCATGAAAGCGGGAAAGCAGAAGATGGTAAAGTGAAATTCCTGTTCAAGGTTTGGGTAAAACCTCATCTATAAAATATTTCCAACACAAGGGTGGCAGCAACCGTACCTGCTGACCGCCCCCTTTATTAATGTATAAACTATCTGAAATGAAAAAATATCTCCTGCTGTTTTTCCTGGCGGGTCTTTCCTCGATGCTGCTGGCCCAGAATTTTCCCGCAAAAGAAAACAACGCTTTTAAGAATGTTTTTGATCCCGGCGCAACGGGAAGAAATGATGCCAATGCCTACCTGCTTGGATATCTTTCAAGGATCGTATATGTACAATACCTGAATGCTGACAATAATTACCGGTTAAGCCTAACCGATACCAGCCGCTTCAGGGAAAAATTTATTGAAAGAACCAGTCATTTCTTTTACAAGCCGCTGCTGACAAAAACAACGGTCTCCCGCGAAATTTCTACCAATAATGTTTCCGGTATCAACCGCAGTATTACGGGCAGCGTTGAACCACTGGCGCCCCAATACAGGTGGGTATGGAGGAGCGATGGCCGCGGAAAAAATCCCGAAGCCATGGTGATCTCGACGCCTGAAGTTGTGCTGGTGGTATTCCGCGGAACAGACCGTGTGGAAGGTGCTGATCCATTTCATTATAATTGGGGAGAATGGATTTATACTGATTTCAATGTGCTGGACATTAAAGCACCCTGTAACAATTGCCCAGGGAAAGTTCATACCGGATTCAGGGAAGCGCTCGAATATTCAGGGTTTAAAGCTGACCTGATCAATACAATCAAATCTTTCAGGGGTGATAAGAAAAAAATTTGGGTGACAGGCCACAGCCTGGGAGGCGGCATGGCCCAGCTTTTTGCTTATTTCCTGCATAAAGAAAACCTGACACCGCAGGGTGTATATGTTTACAATTCCCCGCACCCTGGCGACAAGATTTTCGCGCAGGAACTCGACCGCATCTTCCCTAATCAACGATTGCAGCGTTTTGAATTTCTCAGTGATCCAATTGCTTTCGGCCCTCCTCAAACCATGAACTGGCTGCCCGGCATTGACTGGGGCAGGGCAGGCACCCGGAATATTTTTTCAAAGGAAAGAGCTGGCGGTTATACTTTCAATAAACCCGAACAGTCTGGCCTGCAGGACCTGGCCCTGCTCACAGCTCCACTTGGTGCGGTGAGCTTCGGCGGCATGTGCTTCCATCATCCCAACTGGGTGGTAAGGGGATTGTACAACCAGTTACCGGCAACCATACAGGCCAAGGTGCCCAATCCGCCGGCGCAGATTGTAGATGCAGATGAGGGATGTAACGCCGCTGATATCAATAATGGTTTGAACGGAAGTCTCATTGACCAGGGTACCGATGAAGTGCCCGCGGGTACCTACAAGATCAAAAACGTGCACAGCAACCGTTTTCTCAGGGCCGGCACTGACTGCTTTCTCAATTGTTGTGATCTCAAACAAAGCATTTCATCTTCCGGCGATGCGGCATTATGGATCCTTGCCAAAGTACCCAATGCCATCTTCGACAGCTATACCATTAAATCAAAACTGAATAATAAAGTGGTGGATGCGGATATGCCAAATACGGGAAACAATGGCTGTAAGGTGCAGCTTTGCGAGAGGCTTCCGACAGGCATCCGTACCAACCAGGAATGGAGACTGGAGAAACTGAATAATGGAAATTATCTCATCAAATGCGTGGCAGGTAATAAACCATTGCGTGTAGCCCCTGGATGCGCCAGCCAGGATGGTTGCCGCTTTGAATTATCCAGTGCTTCAGATTGCAGCACCTGTAAGGAATGGATTTTGATCAAACAATAAAACAATCGGCGGTTTATCAGTAAGTCAACAATCAATGCTCCTATGCGGGCATTGGTTGTTTTTGCTTAAACAGCTTTTGAAATATTAGAAGCAATAGCAGGCCCTTCATAAATAAATCCTGTCCACACTTCCAATAAAGATGCCCCCTGGTCCAGCCTTTCACGGGCATCCTTAGCCGTAAATATTCCCCCGCTTGAAATAACCGGGATTCCGGGCATATGCGCATGGAGATACTGAAGCATCTCCCTGCTTTTGGATTGAACCGGCAAACCGCTCAATCCTCCAGCCCCGATTGAATTGATGGTATCTGATGATGTTACCAGTCCTTCCCTGCTGATAGTGGTATTGGTAGCAACGAGTCCGTCGAGTTGTATCTCCTTTGCCAGCGCGATCACATCATCCACCTGGGACCAGCTAAGATCCGGTGCGATCTTTAACAGGATGGGTCTTGGTATCGGAACATTTCTGTTCAGATGCTGTAAGTGCCGGAGAATTTTTTTCAGGGCATCCTTTTCCTGTAATTCACGAAGGCCCGGCGTATTGGGAGAACTTACATTCACCACGAAAAAATCTACATAGGGATGCAGGGCATTGAAACAGGTCTCGTAATCCTTCCAGGCATCTTCATTGGGCGTAACTTTATTCTTTCCAATATTACCACCCACCAGGAAGCCGGGCTTTGGATGTTTTGATTCTTTCCATGATTGTAATCTATTCACTACCTCATCAACACCATCATTATTAAAACCCATGCGGTTGATCAAGGCCTTGTCAGCAGGCAAGCGGAATAACCGTGGTTTATCATTCCCTGCCTGGGCTAATGGTGTCACCGTTCCGATCTCCACGAAACCAAAACCCAGGGTTTGCAGTTCGCGGAGGTATTTCGCGTTCTTGTCAAAACCCGCACCCAGGCCTACCGGGTTCCTGAACTCCAGGCCGAATAGTTGCCGCGGTTTAGCAGGAGGTGTAAATTTTTTTTCAAGAAGCCCACGCGTAAAACCTAAAGAACAGGCCAGTTTGAACAGGTTCATCGAAAAATAATGCGCGGTCTCAGCAGGCAGCAGGAATAAAAGTCGGCGTAAAAAATTGTACATCGGTTGGCGAAGATAAGACTTGACCCTCTCGCAGCCCTCTCGCAGCTCGCAACTCACCCCTCGCAGCTTCCCTATTAGTTGTTCATGCAACCAATTTATTTTGTACATTTATTCTTCAAAATTCATTTTATGCAGGAAGCATATATCGTAGCCGGTTACCGTACCGCAGTTGGCAAGGCCAAAAGAGGTGGATTCCGTTTTTACCGTCCCGATGACCTGGCCATTGACCTGATCAAAGGTCTGCTGGCATCAGTGCCGCAACTGGATAAACAAATGGTGGATGATGTGATCGTGGGTAATGCCGTTCCGGAAGCGGAGCAGGGATTGCAGGTAGGCCGGATCATTGCCGCTCGTGCAATTGGGTATGATACACCGGGCATGACCGTGAACCGCTATTGTGCTTCCGGGCTTGAAACCATTGCGATCGCCACGGCCAAGATCAGGATGGGTATGGCCGATTGTATCATTGCGGGCGGTACCGAAAGTATGAGCATGGTGCCCACTGCAGGATGGAAAACCGTTCCCGCATATTCCATTGCGAAGGAAGAACCGGATTATTATCTGAGTATGGGTCTGACTGCGGAAGCTGTTGCAAAAGATTTCAAGGTAAGCCGTGCCGACCAGGATGAATTTTCGTACAACTCTCACAAAAAAGCCCTGAATGCAATCGAGAAGGGATATTTCAAAGAAGGCATCTTACCCATGAGCGTGGAAGAAGTTTACCTTGATGAAAAATCCAAAAGAAAAACAAGGACCTATACCGTGGATACCGATGAAGGTCCGCGTGCTGATACTTCTATCGAAGTTCTTTCCAAACTCAAACCTGCTTTTGCAGCAGGTGGAGTGGTAACGGCAGGTAATTCTTCACAGACCAGCGATGGTGCCGCTTTCGTGATTGTGATGAGTGAAAAAATCGTGAAGCAACTGGGCATCCAGCCCATTGGCCGCCTGGTAGCCTGCGCTTCCGCGGGTGTGGATCCCCGCATCATGGGCATTGGCCCGGTTGCTGCCATACCCAAAGTGCTGAAACAATCCGGGATGAATCTTTCCGATATTGATACCATTGAACTTAATGAAGCTTTTGCATCCCAGGCTATCGCTGTCATTCGTGAAGCAGGACTGGATCCTGAAAAAGTAAATCCAAATGGAGGCGCCATTGCATTGGGACATCCTCTTGGTTGTACAGGTGCCAAACTTACCATACAGGCACTCCATGATCTTAAAAGAAATAATAAAAAATACGGAATGGTGACTGCCTGTGTAGGTGGCGGCCAGGGAATCGCCGGGATCATTGAGAGAATCAGTTAGAAGGGCAGATAAAAAGTTAAGCTGGTAATTTGTTTTTATTGTATTTAGCGGACACGAAGGCTATAATGTCATTAGCACTCCTTTCGTGGCACGGCAGACACAGCTAAGGTCTTAAAGATTAAGACTATTTACTGTGATCGCTGTGTTACCAATCTCATTCTTTCATAAATGGTGGATCGCTGTGCCCGCTGTGGTTTCTTTTTAAACAGCGAACACTGAGGAGAAAAATTCATGTCGCTCATTTTTTCTAACACGGCGAACACAGTTAGTGTTTGAAAGATCAAAAATGCCTGCTCTGATCGCGGTGTTACCATCTCTTACTCTCATGAATCGTGGTCCGCCGTGTTCGCTGTGGTTTCTTTTTAAACACAGCGAACACTGAGGATAAAATTCATAGTATTCATTTTTTCGTAGCACGGCGAACACAGTTAGTGTTTGAAAGTCAAAAATGCCTGCTGTGATCGCGGTGGTACCATTTTTTTCTCTCATGAATCGTGGTTCGCCGTGTTCGCTGTGATTTCCTTTTAAACACAGCGAACACTGAGGATAAAATTCATGTTATTCATTTTTTCGTAGCACGGCGAACACAGTTAGTGTTTGAAAGTCAAAAATGCCTGCTGTGATCGCGGTGGTACCATTTTTTTCTCTCATGAATCGTGGTTCGCCGTGTTCGCTGTGATTTCCTTTTAAACACAGCGAACACTGAGGATAAAATTCATGTTATTCATTTTTTCGTAGCACGGCGAACACAGTTAGTGTTTGAAAGTCAAAAATGCCTGCTGTGATCGCGGTGGTACCATTTTTTTCTCTCATGATCGTGGTTCGCCGTGCCCGCCGTGGTTTCTTTTTAAACAGCGAACACTGAGGAGAAAAATACATGTCGTTCATTTTTTCGTAGCACGGCGAACACAGTTAGTGTTTGAATGTCTAAAAATGCCTGCTGTGATCGCGGTGTTACACATATTTACCTCATGAATCGCAGTTCGCCGTGCCCGCCGTGGTTTCTTTTTAAACAGCGAACACTGAGGAGAAAAATACATGTCGTTCATTTTTTCGTAGCACGGCGAACACAGTTAGTGTTTGAATGTCTAAAAATGCCTGCTGTGATCGCGGTGTTACACATATTTACCTCATGAATCGCAGTTCGCCGTGCCCGCTGTGGTTTCTTATTAAACACAGAACATACGGAGGAGAAAATTTATGTAGTTCATTTTTCATAGCAGGGCGGACACAGTTAGTGTTCAGAAAATAATATAGCCTGTTATACCTGTGTTATCAACTTCTTTCTTCCATGGATCGTGGGTCGCTATGTTCTTTTTACGTAAAAACTGCGAACTGCAGAGCCAGCGATTGCAAAAAATTGTTTACCCTTGCCTGTACTCAAACAGCTTGCCGTGAACAAATCCAGGATCGTGTTATATGCCGATGATGATTCAGATGATAAGAGCTGGATCCGTGATGCCTGCGAGGCAGTGAACTGCAACCTGAAAATCGAATTTGTTGAAAATGGCAAACAGGTTTTAAAATATATCGAGCTGCTGCCCCCGGAAAAGCTGCCTTCACTCATTGTTGTTGATTTGAACATGCCCGAGATGGATGGCAAACAGACATTGAAATCGCTGAAAGCACATCCGCAGTACTCTCACATTCCTGTTGCGATTGTGACCACCTCTTCCAGTCCTATTGACCAGGATGTGTGCAGGCGCCTGGGCGCTTCGGTATTTTTGACCAAGCCGGATACCTATAACCAGTGGCAGGAAGTGATCCGTGAATTGGAAAAACTGATGGCTAATTAACGCTGGCCTCCTGCTGTTTCAATACCTGGATCTTGCGCTCCCCGATCTGCTGGCGCCACATGGCATAATACAAACCTTTTTCATTGAGCAGCTTCTCGTGCGTGCCGGTTTCGATCACCACGCCTCTTTCCAGTACATAGATCCTGTCCGCATGCATAATCGTTGAAAGCCGGTGGGCAATGAGAATGGTGATCTGGTCACCTTTCAGAGAAATATCGCGGATGGTATCGGTGATCTCCTCTTCCGTAATGGAATCAAGTGCTGATGTGGCTTCATCAAACAACAATAATTTCGGTTGGCGCAACAAGGCACGTGCAATGGAGATCCTTTGTTTTTCACCGCCTGATAATTTCAACCCGCCTTCACCGATCATGGTTTCAAGTCCTTTGTCTGCACGCTGCAATAGTCCCTGGCACGAAGCCTTGTTCAATGCTTCCATCACTTCGGCCTCGGAAGCAGTGGGATTAACAAACATCAGGTTTTCACGGATAGTTCCGCTGAATAGATTGGTATCCTGTGTTACAAAACCGATCTGGTTGCGCAGGTCATCAAAACGGAGTTTGGTCTCATCGAGGTTGTTGTATAAGATCTTTCCTTCCTTGGGACGGTACAATCCAACAAGCAGTTTCATGAGGGTGGATTTACCACTGCCGCTTGGTCCTACAAAAGCAATGGTCTCTCCTGCCTGCACATCAAAACTGATATTGTTGATGGCGGGTTGGGCGGCGGTTTGGTGCTGGAACACCACCTGCTGGAAAGACAGGGTGCGGATCTCACCCAGGTGTTTGGGATCAGCCGGTTCTTTTTCCGGCTGTTTCTTCATCAGGTTGTCGAAATTATTGAGAGATGCTTCTGCCTCGCGGTAGGATAAAAGGATGTTGCCGATTTCTTGCAGGGGGCCAAATACAAAAAAGGAAAAGATCTGCATGGTTACGAGCTGACCGGCATCCATGAATCTTCCGAAGATCAACCACATGAGAATAAAAAGGATGACCTGTCTTAATGTGTTCACAAAAGTTCCCTGGATGAAACTGATGCTGCGGATCCGCTTGACCTTGGTGAGTTCCAGTCCAAGAATTTTATAAGTATTCCGGTTCAGCCTTTCTACTTCCTGTCTTGTCAATCCAAGACTTTTCACCAGTTCAATATTGCGCAGCGATTCGGTTGTAGAACCGGCAAGTGCTGTCGTTTCCCCCACAATATTTTTCTG
>CAYWSQ010000025.1:0-24166 GCA_964460925.1 uncultured Flavisolibacter sp.
CCATAACGGGAGCAACTTCGGCTATTGATAGCCGTTATCCCAACGGCAAAAACAATATGAATTATTTTGGATTGTATGCCCAGCACCTGTTCAAGTTCGGAAAGGGTCAGTTTGTTTTGAATGACGGCATCCGTTTCCAGGCCAATACCCTGCATTCAACCATAGCCGACAATTCATTTTTCAATTTCCCTTTTACAGAGATCAAACAGAATAATGCGGCTGTAACCGGTAACATCGGGTTGGTGTACATGCCCCGAAAGAACACCCGCATCACTGCAAATGTTTCCACCGGGTTCCGTGCACCCAATATTGATGACCTGGCAAGGATCTTTGAATCCAACACAGCTTCGCGCCAACTGATTGTACCGAACCCCGATATCAAACCGGAATATACCTACAATGCTGACCTGGGTGTAAGCTTTCGCTTACTGGACGCGGTGCAGGTTGAACTGGGTGGATTCTATACCCTCTTCACCAATGCCATTGCCTTATCTCCCTTCCAACTTGATGGTGAAGATTCGGTGATGTACAATGGCACCCGTAGCAGGGTATTTGCCAACCAGAATGTGAACCGCGCTTTCATCAGGGGCCTCAACCTGGGGGTCAAGGCGGACATTACCAGCAGGCTTTTGCTTTCAGGCACCATAAATTACACTTATGGCCGCATGAATTATGGCAAGACCAGCGAAGTTCCCCTGGATCATATTCCACCGGTATATGGAAGGGCTGCACTGGGCTATACCCATGAAAAATTTTCCGCTGAAGCCTATACCCTCTTCAATGGCTGGAAAAAGATTGCGGATTACAATCCATCAGGAGAAGACAATGCGCAATATGCCACACCTGATGGAACGCCATCCTGGTATACGCTCAATTTCAAATCAACAGTTCAACTCCACCCAAGGCTGCAGTTGCAATTGGGAGTGGAAAATATCCTTGACCGCAATTACAGGTATTTTGCTTCAGGGTTTTCGGCCCCCGGCCGCAACTGGATTATAGCCCTGAGGTCTAATTTTTAAATTCAAAGGGGGCAGCTATGGCTGCCTCCATTTTTTTATGGTACCAATCAAACAACAGGCAAAATGGATCAGGGCTTTCCGCTGGCTGCACCGCAAACTCGCTGTTGCCCTGTTCCTGTTTTTTTTATTGATAGCTGTAACAGGATTATTACTCGGGATCAAAAAACAAACCGGCCTGCTGGCGCCAACGCAAAAAGGCCAGAGCGCAGATCTGTCTCAGTGGCTGCCGGCTGCTGCCCTGAATGCAAAGGCCACAGCTTACCTGCATGATTCCATCTCCCCTGATCTTTCAACAGCGCTGGACCGGATCGACATCCGGCCGGAAAAAGGCATTGCGAAATTTGTTTACAAGGATCATTACTGGGGATTACAGCTAGATTGCGCCACTGGCGCTCTTCTCTCGGTAGAAAAACGTTCAAGTGATTTTATTGAAGACCTGCATGATGGTTCGCTGGTGGATGACCTTGTTGGGATTTCAAACGAAGGTTTCAAGACCGGCTACACGGTAATTATGGGTTTGAGCCTGCTGTTGCTGGTACTTTCAGGCATCTGGCTTTGGTATGGGCCTAAGAGGATCCGGCAGTTAAAGCGGAAGGATTAAGCTCCATCATTAAACACTAAATGAAAAACAGAATGAAGCTGGCAGCGAAAAATGCTGCCAGCTTCCTTTTTACAGGAATGTTGATCATCTTCCAGGGATCATGTATTTAATCTCCTGACAGGATCCTTCTCACCCGGTTAGCAAATTGAATTCACCCATCAATAAATCAATACGTTAAATACCTGCCATCACACAGATTCATCTACTGTAAACCAAACCCTGAACGCATGAAACCCGTATCTACCAACAGATACACTCCTATTTTTTTACCCTGCCCCGACAATCCATGCAGCTTTTACATGGGATAATTGTCTTAAATTGGAGGCAACCAAAGTGAGATTATGACAGAGGAAGCCATTTTGCAAGGTTGTATAAAAAACAACCCTTCAGCACAAAAAGCCCTGTATCAAAAATACAGTGCTAAAATGCTGGTGGTTTGCTATCGCTATGCTCATAACCGGGAAGATGCGGAAGATATGTTGCAGGAAGGATTCATCAAGATCTTTTACCAGATCCACACGTTTGAAAACCGGGGATCACTGGAAGGATGGATCAGGCGGATCATCGTTCATACCTGCATTAATCATCTGAAAAAGAACAAACGGTTCAATGAAAGCGTAGATCTCATACACGCCACCAGTATCCAGGTCCGTGAAGAAAACATTCCATCCATTATCCAGGCAAAAGAAATTGTTGAATGTATCCGGTTATTGCCGCTGGGTTACAGAACCGTTCTGAACCTTTACGCGATTGAAGGATATGCTCATAAGGAAATCGCGCAGATGCTGGATATTGAAGAAAGCACGAGCCGCAGCCAGTACACCCGGGCTAAGGCCATGCTGGAAGATGTGCTGACGAAGAAGAACATCATGTATAAGCCAAAAGAGAAAATGCTAATGACTGCTTCGGGCAGATAACCCAATCCGTAAATAACGACTGACATGGAGAGAAATTTACAAAATGAAAACTTCGAGGACTTCCTGAAACAGAATGCCGAGGGGTTGCGCATGCTTCCTTCGGACAGTGTGTGGAAGGGCATATCCAGTCACTTCCGGCGCCAGCGGCGCAAAGGCGGTTTGCTGATTGGCCTTGGACTTTTACTGACTGCAACCGGTGGATATTTTCTGGCAAATGAAGGAAATGAAATGCTGGAACCAGGCAGCGTAGCTGCAACACCTGTGATCCGGATGGATAAGAGTGGGAAAACAGGAACAGAAACAGGAACAGAAACAGGAAGAGAAAGAGAAGTTTCAGATCTGGAGTCAAATGTAACGGTGCTTACCAGGAATGAATCTCTCAGCTTTCAGCCTTTTATTCCACGGATAAAAAATTCTACTGCTTTATCTTCTACGCAAATCCCGGAAGAAACCAACAATATTTTGGCTGAAGAAGAAACACCTGTTTCAGAAAAAGCCGTTGCCAATGAAGATGTGTTTAGGGGTACAGTCATTGATGATACTTACCCGCTGACCACACCACCGAAAACAGTTTCGGAAACCCTCCGCTCCGATGTGATTGATCCCATGACCATTGAAAGTGTTTTGAACAGTTTCACCCCAAGAAAAAGGAAAAAGCTGGAATCACAGGTCTATTTCACTCCTACAGTAAGCTACCGCAAACTGAGTGAGAACAAAGCCTACATTAAAACCGTTTCACCGGCCAACATTCCATCTACGCAGCAGAACCTTTATGACATCAATAATTTCGTAACACATAAACCCGATTTTGGTTTCGAACTGGGACTGGCTGCTAAATACCCGCTTACCAGGCATATTAAACTCAGGGCAGGAGTGCAGTTCAATGTGAACAGGTATGATATCAAGATCTTTAATTCATCCACCCAACTTGCCACCATCAGGCTCAATAACCGGAATGGAATGGATTCTGTGAACCGTGTAACCAATTACAGTAATACACCAACCGGGTACAAAGCCAACTGGCTGGAGAATTTTTACTTCCAGATATCTGCACCAGTGGGTGTAGAGTTCAAGATCAAGGGAGACCAGAAAGTGGAATTCGGCATTGCATCTACCGTGCAACCCACCTATGTGCTGGGCGACAGGGCTTACCTGATCTCAACCGATTATAAGAATTATGCTGAAGTGCCCTGGCTCATTCGCCGTTGGAATGTGAACACGAGCCTCGAGACCTTTGTTGCCTATTCTACCGGTAAACTACACTGGCAGGTTGGTCCGCAGGTACGATACCAGCTCCTGTCCAGCTTTGTAAGAAAATACCCTGTCAAGGAAAATCTTTTTGATTTCGGTTTGAAAGTCGGCCTGGGACTCAACAGGCAATAACACGGACTACTTGCTTATCAAAACCCTGCAACAATCTTTGCAGGGTTTCGTTTTATACGGAAATGTAATTTTACCAGATGAAGAATCGGACCATCATCCTGCTGCTGTTGATTTTCGTGCAGGCCTGCAAAAGCAAAGAGAAAGAACCTGAAAAAGATACGTCCTCCTATTTTCATGTGAGCAATTACCTGAAAAGCGAGGTCAAAAGACTGGACACTTCCCTGTACCGTTTCATCAAGATCGAAACAGTGAATGGCCGTTCAGATACCACCGATATCAGCCGGGAAGAGATCAGGAAGTATGCGGCAGATTTCCTGGACATTCCTGATATCCGTGACAAAAAAATCGGGAAAGATTACGAGGCAATGGTGAGTTATGACACCCTTGCCGGCAGGGTCTATATGAGTTATACAGCCTACAAAGAAGAGGTGGAGGTGGTGAAGCAGGATGTCAGTATCATGCCGGGATTAGGAGCTGTTGAAGACAAGGTAATGACCATTTATATTGAAAAGATAAAAGATGAGGATGATGTAATCACTGAGAAAAAAATGTTGTGGGATACCCAGCGCTATTTTAACATCCGCACCATCACCCAGAAAAAAAATGAACCTGAACAGGTACATAATTTGAGGATCCAGTGGAACGGCAGCCAATGGGAGCAATAACCGGTTGATTGAATAATGACGCATGCAGAGTTTCAAAATATCACATCGAGCCTGCCTGGCCAGCCGGGTATCTACAAATATTATGACGGTAATGGCAACCTGCTGTATGTAGGCAAAGCAAAGAATATCAGGAAAAGGGTTTCATCCTATTTCAATAAAACACTTGCCAGCTATAAGACCCATGAACTGGTGAAGAGGATCAGGAAGATCGAATTTACTATTGTGAACTCAGAGCAGGATGCTTTTCTTCTTGAGAACTCACTGATCAAACAATTCCAGCCGGTCTTTAATATCAATCTTAAAGATGATAAGACCTACCCTTATATCGTTATTAAAAATGAACATTTCCCAAGGGTTTATCTAACGCGGCAAAAACTTGATGATGGTTCCAGGTATTTTGGCCCCTATACCTCGGTGAACAAGGTGCGGGAACTGCTGAATTTCATCAAGCAAACCATACCGCTCCGTACCTGTCCACTCAATCTCACACCAAAGAACATTGAGAAAGGAAAATTCAAAGTTTGCCTGGAATACCACCTGGGCAATTGTATGGGTCCATGTGAAGCACACCAGTCGGAGGAGGATTATGAGAATAATATCACCCAGCTAAAGAACCTGCTCAAAGGAAATCTTGGTCCCGTGATCAGTCATTTTAAAAATGAAATGAAATCCCAGGCGGGGAACCTGCAGTTTGAAAAAGCAGAGTTGACCCGCAAAAAAATCACTTACCTGGAGAATTACCAGTCAAGGTCCATCGTGGTCAATACTTCGCTGGGAACGGTGGATGTATTTTTTATCCAGAAGGAAAATGAGACCGCCTTTGTTAATTACCTGATGGTAGAGAATGGCACCATCATCCAGACAAAAACCCTGCAGGTGGAAACCCATCTTGATGAGAGTATTGAAGAAACCTTATCATTCACCATCGGGCAGTTGAGAACTACATTCAACAGCGAGGCCCGGGAGATCATCATTCCCTTCCTGCTATCTTATGAAGAACCGGGGGTGACCGTAACAGTACCAAAAGGAGGCGACCGGAAAAAACTCCTGGAGCTTTCAGAAAAAAACGTTCACTATTTCATTGAAAACCTCAGGTCAAAGGAAAGGCTGAAGCTGGGAGTAAAGAATGCAGACAAATACAATATACTCCTACAGGTAAAGGAAGACCTCCAGCTCACGGCAGTTCCCGTGCACATTGAATGTTTTGATAACTCCAATTTCCAGGGCAGTTACCCTGTGTCGGCCATGGTTTGTTTCAAAAACGGTGAACCCAGTAAAAAAGATTACAGGCATTTCAACGTAAAGACGGTGGAGGGAATCAATGATTTCGCATCGATGAAAGAAGCCGTTTACAGGCGTTATAAACGCCTTAAAGAAGAAGGAGAGGCATTTCCCCAGCTTGTAATCATTGATGGCGGTAAAGGACAGCTAGGCGCGGCACAGGAAGCCGTGTTGGAACTGGAACTATCAGGTAAGATGACACTGATCGGTCTTGCCAAGAATGAAGAGGAGATTTTTTTTATAGGTGACCAGCAGTCATTGAAACTTCCTTATGACAGCGAGAGCCATAAATTTATCCGGCGTATCAGGGATGAAGTACACCGCTTTGGCATCAATTTTCACAGGGGCAAGCGAAGCAGGGGCACATTCAAAAACTCGCTGGAGGGCATCAAGGGCATAGGCACCAACACTGCCAATTTGCTATTGAAAACTTTCCGCTCCGTCAATAATATCAAACAACAGCCCGAAGAAGAACTCGCGAAATGGGTTGGAATTTCTAAAGCAAAATTGATCAGGAAGTATTTTGAGGAGGAAGAATCCTGAATCGTGCTTGTCAGCCGAAGCTTTAGCGGAGGCTGGAGACGTGAATCGTGAGGCGTGCTTTGCCAACCGTCCGCGTGCCGCTGACTGCGTGCGCTGAAGCTTTAGCGTTAGCGCAAGTTTTAGCGAAGGCGGCTGAATCAAAATGCACCTTGCGTTTTCTTTTCTTGGCGCAGCGCCAGCCGTCCACGTGCCGCTGAAGCTTTAGCGGAGGCGCAAGCTTAAGCGAAGGCTGGTCTTTGCGTGAAATTTTTTTAATAGCCGGGAAGGCGTTTAGGACCTGCCTTCGCTGAAGCTATGGCTGACGCAGCGGGAAGGCGCGGTAAGTAGAGGTTGAAAGATTGAAGTGTTTTGGAAATTCGTAAACTGTTTTCCTGGACTTAAAAATTTAGCCAAATGGCGGTGAAATACAATGGAATTAAAGTCTTGCAGCTTGAAACTTGCAGCTTGTAGCTATTCAAAAAAAACAAAGGGGCCAGAATGGAAATTCAGCCCCGTTTTTAAAATCCAATATCCTATGAAAAACCGAGATAAAAATACTACTATTTAGTACATAACCTATACGTAGTAACCACATTTTTTTAAACTTTCATTGGTAATTACCATTAGAGATTAATGGCACGCCATTGAAGTTCTTCACGAACCTTTACACCTGCTTATGTATTATACTGTTAGATTTTTTTATCGTAAAAACCCCATTGATCACGGGCATAAAAAAACCCCGCGGTTGCGGGGTTAATTTTTTTATTCTTAGTACGACCAGAGGTCCTGTTCGTAGTTGAAGATCCTTTCTTTGATATTATCTCCTTCCAGTAACCTCAGGATCGGATCTTTGATCCTTACCTGCAAGGCCTTCATGGATGGATTATCAAGAGTGGAGTTAACGATATAGCTGCTGAACATGCGGCTTTCGAAAAGCTCTTCCCAGGTCATTCGGCCTGCACCCATGTTCTTGGAATTATACACGCTATAGTTGGCAAGCGTTGGACGCAGGTCCGGATAATAGATCCAGAACATAGGCTCAACACCTCTCTCCTTTTTAGTTCCTTCAAAATAAACGGTCTTTACCGGGCAGATACCGATGATACGAGCGAACATGCGGCTGGCTTCCCTGTCGAAGATCCATTCTTCCTTGATCCTGAGTTTCATTACATCATTTGTATTGAACACTTTAGGAGTTACCACGTATTCCACCACCTTTGAAGGGTCGTTGATATCGGTAACGGCGCTGGTATCAGCTCCGCCTCCACCCATGGCGCTGTTAACTGCAGCCAGGTCAAGGGGCATGGTAAAACGGTCGTCAGCAAAGGCCAGAACCTTACCGCTCCTGACTGCATTCAGCAGGATGGCAATGAACTGCTGGTCTCCATTGGCTTCCTTACCCTGGTAACGGAAGGTCTGGTTCATTTTTTCCCTCAGGTCGAGCTCTCTCCATACTTTTTCAGCATAAAGGGCATCATCCCAGCGAAGGAATTCATAATCCAGGGGAATGACCTGGTTATTGCGGTTGGTATCCGCGGCAAAAGCGCCTTCCTGCCTCATGGATGCTTTCCTGGATGTATCCAGTCCACCCGATGCTGTATTGTCCACACGGATTGGAATATTCCCATAGGGATTATAGTTCGTGGGCGGGTTGGCATTATTGTTATTCTGCTGCTGGTTATTATTGTTGGCAGGAGGATTATCATTATTGGTATTCCGCCTTGCGCCCCTCCGCTGTGCCGAGGCATCAGCAGCGATCGCTGAAACCAGCAATAGAACCATGGAGCATTTTATGAACGTACGTTTCATCTGGAACGATTTAATTGATGTTATAGAGTAAGGAAGGCAGTTTCCTGGTTCTTCCGTCCGGACCTACACACTGAATATCTTCAATGGTAATGATATCATCAGAACGTAAACCCCTCATGATTTGTTTTGCTCTTGGTGAAAAAGCTGCACCATTAACTTTTTCCCTGATGATATCCCCTGTTTCAGGATCAGTACCTACTACAGAATAGCTGGTAACAGAATATTTAAGATTCAGCGGGAAGTTTTCAATAAAGGCACCCACACCTGCCTGGTTGGCCAGGGTTCCTGCATTTACATAAGCTCCTGATTTCTGACCACCAACTGTGGCGATCGGCTCAGGCATATTACGTACGCGGAAGGTAAGCGCACCAATGGTTTTGCCATCAGCAGAAGCTGTGATCACACAGTTGTCGGTCTGCTGGCTCACTTTCACGATCCATTTGCCATTAGCGGTTTTAACCGGGCTGGCACCACCTCCGCTTACGGAGATGTTGATCTTTTCAGCACCTACACCACCACCGGAAACTTCGATCTTATTATCATACCCGATGTACAGTACGTTCATTTCAGGAAGGGCGATAGCAGCGCTGGATTGTCCAACGGTATATTTCACATCCTGCCTGATCACCTGTGGGTTGCCATCCTGGTCAACATAGTTGATCACGATAGGCACGGAACGTTCACCGTTACCGCTCACCCTGACTTTATATGAAGCCACACCATCCTGGTCGATCGGGTAGTTGGTACCACCAATGTTGATCGTAGGTTTGGCATCAGTACTGAAGGCACCGATACCGGCCCTGATCTCCAGTTCCTGGTCAGGCATCAGGTAATTTGAATTCTGTCCCACGATGGCAGCAAACTTGTTGAAGCGTACTTTAACAGCTCCCACCTGCTCGTGGAAAAGGGATACTACCCTGTTCTCTGAAGTTTTGATATCATTCTGGAATTTGGTCAGCATGGTAGTAGCCGCTACGGTAGGAACCATTCTGAAATAAGCCGCTTCCCAGGTATCATTGGCTTTGTTCTTGGTTGGAGGCGCATCAAGGTTGATCTGCTTGAGGCGCTCGGCAATTTGAGCACCAAGTGAATCATCAATGGCAAGCATCGCTTTTTTATAAGCTTCAAGCCTTTCCCTTAATTTTTTTCCTTCACCCTCTTCAACCATGATCCTTGTTGCGATATCCTGGTTATCTTCCTTGAAAGTGGAATCACCATTTTTTACAGGATCAAAACCGGCTGCAGTCAGGATCTTGTTTTTCAAAGATTCAATATAATTATTCAGGTCATTTGTCAAAACAACGGCCTGGGCTGCTTTAGGCGCCCAGATCTCGGCCTTGGCCATGGTTTGCGGATCCTTCTTCTTGTCTTCGAAGGATTCCATGATCGTTTTGGTTGAGACAGCAATGGTATTATTTGTTGCCTTTAAGCTATTCTCTACGGTTTTAAAGGCGTTCAGAATCTCAGCTGATACGTTCAGGGCCAACAGGGCTGTCAGCACCAGGTACATCAGGTTGATCATCTTCTGCCGTGGCTCTTTAGGTAGTGCCATATAGGTTCAATTAATTTAGTCGCTTGAGGTAATGGTTTTTCGGTTTATATAACGCTTTTGACAGATGTTTATTATCTGCCCTGCATGGCACTGAGCATATTGCCGTAAATATTATTCAGTTTACCCAGGTTATTGGCAAGGCCAGCCACCTGCTCCTGAACTTTACGTGCATCATCTGCAGTTCCCATCATTACGTTGGAAGCTTCAGCGAGTTTACCATAGAACTGGTTCAGCGATTTCAGGTGATTGTTGCTCTCCTGGAGTTCCAGTTCATAAATCGTATTAAGGGAAGAAAGATTTTTAGTCAGCACCTGGATCTGGTCGTGGAAAGCTCTTGCACCTTCAGAAGCGGTGTTGAAAGCACCAACGGAGCTGGCAGCATTCACATAAGCATCTTTTACACTGCTCAGGGCTTGAGTAACTTCTTTGGTTTTCTGTGTATAATCACCGGTAGCAGCTACCACGTCAGTGATGTCGTTCATATTGCTGATGGTAGTGTTCAGTTTTTTGAAGCCTTCACCCAGCCTGTTAAGGTTGGTTGGAGTGATATCAGCAGCCAGCATGGCTTTGTCAAGTGAACCCAGTACATTATCGGCAGGTTTGGCAGCCACCGCATGGGGATGATCGTCAACCGCAGGATAACGGAGGTAAAGAATACCATATACCAGGAACACAAGTGCTTCTGTTGTCAAACCTATTTTAAGCCACATATCCGCATCTGGTGCGTGAAGGATTTTTCTCAAAGCACCCCAGATTACGATTGCTGCTGCGATGGATACGAATACGTCTACAAGTTTACCTACTTTAGGAGGAATAGCTGCTGCCATAAAAATTGAATTTTAAAAAGATGGTTGGTTAGATTTTAAAAGAATAGCTAAAAATGGAGGTTCCGAAGAACCTCCTTTTGAATTATGTTGTTTTACTTTCTGCTGGTGGGGGCGGGTAAGTCGATCACGGTACGGAAACCGATGTAAGATTTAGTTGAGTCCTGGTACTCGTAAGTACGTGTACCGGTCTGCAGGTAATAACCTACATCTTTCCAGCTACCGCCACGGATCACCTTACGCTTCATTTTAGGAGGATCAGTTGCTTTGGCATTCCAGCGAACATCAGGGTTCATATCGTGCTGGAATGTGTAAGAACCTTCGTAGAAGATGGAAGAGGTCCACTCAGCTACGTTACCGCTCATGCAATACAGACCGTAATCATTAGGCCAGTAAGCATCGGCACGTACTGTATAGAAACCACCATCCTCAGGATAATTACCGCGGCCGGGTTTGAAGTTGGCCAGCAGACATCCTTTCTTATTTCTCAGGTAATAGTTACCCCAGGGGAACATAGATTGTGAACGTCCGCCACGGGCTGCATATTCCCACTGCGCTTCAGTAGGCAGGCGGAAGTCAGACTCCTGAACGCGTTTTTTGGAATCAAGCCATGAGTTCAGGTACTGGGTTCTCCAGTTACAGAACGCATCAGCCATTTTCCAGTTCACACCTACCACAGGATAGTTACCAAAGGCAGGGTGAGCGAAATAACGCTTGGTCATTGGCTCGTTATAGCTATAAGAGAAGTCGCGGATCCAAACCAGGGTATCTGGATACACCTGTACAGGAAATCTTTCAATGAAAGAAGAACGTGGCTTGCTTTCATTACCCCTCTTCGCTGCTTCTTTCAGGTCGAAACGTTCTACCTGGTAGATCAGTTTGGCAGGGTCGATCTCTTTTTTACCGAAGATGCGGTCTTCAGGAGGAAGGATCAGGTCAGACAACTGCTCGAGTGTCTTAGGATCGTTCCACTTCACCGTTTTCATCTTGGCCCAGTCAACATGCTCATTGCCGTCGCCGTCGGCTTTTACATAGCCCATCTTTTTGGCGGCAATTGAATCACGTACCCAGTAAACAAACTGGCGGTACTCATTGTTGGTGATTTCTGTTGCATCCATCCAGAAGCCGCTGATGGAAACCGAACGGTTACGTGCGCTGAAAGCATACGCAGGATCTTCATCACTAGGTCCCATGTGAAAGGTACCCTGTGGTATGAAGACCATGCCCGGAGGTTTTGGCAGGGTATAGCGACCACCTGGTGCAATACCATGAAGCTGACCATCATTCGGTAAACTTCCTCCCTTGTCTTTTTTTCCGAGGATTCCGCAGCTTGAAAGCAAAAGCATAGCAAGGGCGGATAAAGTGTAGTAATGGTTTTTCATTTTCATACTCGAGGGTATTGGGCAAATATAACGTTTTTAAATAAACGCTGACACAAGGTTAAAATTATTTTTTCTCATTTCCAAGTACCAAAAAGTTTTTTCGGCGTACCAATAATAACGGCCATTATTGACTGCTTATTGTACGTTATTTTAAATTTTATTTAGCCTTAAGCAAGCTTACGAATTCCGGTATAGTATTTACCGGCTGGCGGCATGCGTAATTCTTACACAAGTAAATACGGGTTATACTAGTTTCAGCTTTATCAGCCAGCAGAGGGTACCCGGGTAGGGGATTTGCAGACGCCAGTGCTAATTTATGTGAAATATAAATGCCAAGTATCTTTTCGAGGTAATTTTCCCAATCCTCCCCTATCACGGCGATCTCAGATGTACCGGAAGCCTGTTCAAAAAATAACTGCAGCCAGGTTCCGAAAGAGGTTGGATAACTGGTCATGGCCTTGCCAAGGGAGGCCACCATCCGTTCTGATCTTTCCCGCCAGCCCTGCTGGTCAAACAGGATCGACAGGCGGTAAAGATTATAAGCCATCATGGAATTGCCGGATGGAGTGGCCCCGTCATAAATCTCTTTTTTCCGGACAGGGATGTCACGCTGATCCTTATGAGTGAAATAAAAATATGTATCCTGCTCATCGCTGAAATGCTGCTCTATCTCCCTGGCAAGTTCTGCGGCCTTGTCAAGATATTCCAGTTTACCGGTGGCCTGTCCCAGTTCAATCAATGCGGCAACCAGGTAACTGAAGTCATCCAGGAATGTTGGCTGGGTAGCCTGCCCGTTCTTCCAGGTATGATGCCAGCCTTTGGGACCTTTAAAAGCGTTAAGCAAAAAATCCATGTTCTTAATCGCGAGCGCCAGGAAGGATCGTTCACCGGTAGCTGCATAACACCTGCAAAGGGAAATATTCATGAGGGCATTCCATCCAAGCAAAACCTTATCATCCAACTGGGGCCTTGTTCTTTTGGAACGGGCTTCCAGCAATTGCTTCTTTCCTTTGTCAAGCAGGACTTCCGAAGCCACGGGGTCCATATCTTTTTCCCGGGCAAAATCCTCCAAAGATTTCAATACCCTCAGGATGGATTTACCCTCCCAGTTGCCTCCTGGCTTCACGTCAAAATACTCGCAGAACAAAGCGGCCCCAGGGCCTAAAATCTCCTGGACCTCTTCTTCATTCCAAACATAGAACCTGCCCTCCTCCCCTTCACTGTCCGCATCAAGCGCACTGTAAAACCCTCCTTCCGGGTGCATCAGTTCTCGTTGAAGAAAATCAATGGTCTGGTGAATGACCTTGCTGTACCGGTCGAAACCCGTCAACTGGTAAGCATCAGCCAGCGCCATAAGGATAAGAGCATTATCGTAAAGCATTTTTTCGAAATGCGGTGCCAGCCATTCCCTGTCTGTAGAATAACGGGAAAATCCTCCCCCCACCTGGTCGTAGATGCCGCCATCAATCATTTTGTCAAGACTGAGAAGAGCCTGTTCCCTGGCTTCATCATCCTCGTGGAGGTGGGCATATCTTAATAAAAAAACAATGGTGTAAGTCTGGGGGAATTTAGGGGGTCTGCCAAAACCACCCCATTCCCTGTCGGCAGTTTTCATGATCGCATTTACAGCTTCTTTGACCTGTTCCATAGGCCCGGGGCCCTCTTCCATCAATGCTGCCCCAAAAATATTCGATGACTCCAGGTACCTGGTAAGGTTCTCTGCCTGCAATTCTATTTCTTCTCTTTTCTCGCGGAAGGCTTTGGAAATTGCCAGGAGGATCTCGGTCCATGACGATCTGTTAAAAGCTCTTTTAGGAGGATAATAAGTGCCACCGTAAAAAGGTTTACGGTCCGGTGTCAGGAAAACATTCAGCGGCCATCCGCCACCTCCCTCAATGGCATGGAGTGCGTCCATGTATACATGATCCACATCCGGCCTTTCTTCCCTGTCGACCTTGATGTTTATGAAATGTTCATTCATCAGGGCAGCTACTTCAGGATTTTCAAAACTTTCCCTTTCCATCACATGGCACCAGTGACAGGCAGCATAACCAATGCTCACCAGCACAGGTTTATCTTCCTGTTTTGCTTTTTCAAAAGCCTCATCGCCCCATGGATACCAGTCCACCGGGTTATGTGCGTGCTGCAATAAATAGGGGCTGCTCTCTTTTGCAAGGCGGTTGGAATAAAGATGCATGCGCTGAAATTAGATAAAATCAATCCAGCAATAAGCGTGCAGGACAGGTGTGGAGAGGCTAATGGCTTTTAGCCAATGGCCAATGGCTATCAGCTAAAGGCTTTTACTTCTTCTTCTCTCCCGCAAGGTATTTTTCCAAAGCCGCTACCATGGAAGGTGCCTGGGGTTGGGGGGCCTTGATTTCCAGTTTGAGACCGGCATCCTCGATAGCTTTGGAAGTATTATTTCCAAAGGCTCCGATCACGGTGCCGTTCTGCTTGAATTTTGGAAGATTGTCAAACAGGCTTTTCACACCACTGGGAGTGAAGAAGCAAATGACATCGTAGTAATTATTGGTAAGAAGGTCTTTTACATCATTGCTGGCCGTACGGTACATGAAGGCCAGGGAGAAATCGCAGTTGTTTGTTTTGAGCCACCCTGTGATCTCGCTATCCTGCTGGTTTTCTGAACATACATAGAGGAATTTTTCATTGCTCTTATGTTTGTTAATCACATCAAAAAGGCTTTTGTTGCTGCCATCAGCGCCATAAAAAACCTTGCGCTTGCGGTAAAGAATAAATTTCTGGAGATAAAGGGCCACCGCTTCGGTGATGCAGAAATACTTGGTATCCTGAGAAACATTCAGCTTCATTTCCTCGCAAACCCTGAAAAAATGATCGATGGCATTGCGGCTGGTGAAAATAACTGCGGAATGTGTCTGGATATCTATTTTCTGCTTGCGGAAATCCTTGGCTGGTATGGGCTCCAGCCTGATAAAGGGATAAAAATCAAGCTCTACATCATACTTTCTTCCCAGTTCGAAATAAGGCGACTTGTCGCTGTCGGGCCTGGGTTGAGTAATCAGTACCTTTTTTCTTTGCTTTTCCGCCTTAATGGATTTCCCCCCTTGTTTTACCATATGGTGTGGTTCGGCTAACGTTGCGCAAATCTAATAAGTTTCACCCAGAAATCTAAACAACAGTTTGTTAATCAGCAGCAGAGGTGCGATTTCGAATGCACAGAGATAGAGGAAAAAATGAAAAATGCTGATGTGGATCTGCCGGTGAAGGGTGCTGTAGGAAAGAAAAAAACGGTAGGCAAAAAGGCCCAGGACCACCATGATGCTAAGGGTCATGGCTGTTGAATTCACCAGGCCCTGCGTAAAACCAAGGATCACCAGGAAGGGTACCAGGGCCATACCTATCACTTTATTGGTGGTAAATACCACGAATATGTAAGAATCTATGGAATCGGAAACCTGGAAAATCCATCCCAGTAATTTGAGACTGATAAATTTGACGGCATACACGGCAAGCAATCCTGTAACGCAGTAAAAAAATAATTCCCAGAAATCAAAATCAAGCCCCAACTGGTAATGATGCAGCAACAGGGCCAGGAACATGCCTCCGCTCAAAAGGAAAAATATATTGAGGAGGAGCGAGGGCAGCGGGCTTTGTACCAGTTGCTCCTTGATCTGTCTTTGCTTGACTGTGGTTCTCAGGAAAATTTTAAAGAGATCGGAAATGTAGCGAGTAAAGCCGTTTCTGATCAGCGCGAAAAATAATAGCAGCGCAATGATGGCATAAAATATCGTTTCCTTTCCCTCCCATTTCCTGATGGTGATGGAATAACGCACCGGGCTGGTAAACCTGAAATAAGGATGTGAGGCCAACACCGCCGAATCAGGGTTGATGCGGGAACCCATGTAAATACTGTCCGGAACCCGGAAGGGTGTCAGGTAGCGGGGCACTTTTACCGGTGCAGGGTTTCGAATGATCTGCCGCTGTGGTCTCACGACCCTGGAAGTGGTATCAGGGGAAGTATCCTGTGCATACGTCATCAACCCCGCTGAAACCAACATCAAAAACAAAATATACTTCACCATGCTTTATAAAAATATCCTTCTCGTTCTGTACTAGAAAAAACTCGCGAAACCAATATGCAATTTAGGCTGGCGGAGGTTGAATTCCGTGTCATCCCTTTTACCCAGGGCCAGCGCCATGTTTATAATACCAGCCTTTGTTTCCAGGGAAAGACCCAGGCCGGAACCCAGGTAGGTGTGATTCTTCACCTGCTCCAGCAAATGATGGCCCCATCCCCCGTCAACAAAAGCAAAGAAAAAAGAATTCAGCCCGGTCCGCAACCTGTATTCCGCGGTACCAATGGCATATTGCGAAACAAACTGGCTTTCCTCGTCAAAGCCCCTCATGAGTTTGAAGCCACCGATCTGGAATAGTTCATTCCGGAAATAACTGGCGCTCTGGTAGATGCCCCCGCTCAAACCAAGCTTGAAAGTGCTTTGCACGCCCAATGGTATGAACTGGGCTGCCGATCCTGTGATCCTGAACTGGTAGGCTTTAAGCCGGATGGAATCATAGAGTGATTCAAACTTGAATGAAGGTTCTGAAGGATCTTCCAATTCCAGGATCAGGTTATTTTTTTTAATCTTCTTGGTACCGGCACTTCCTGAAAACGCAAACTCGGTGCCTTTGCGCGGGTTGAACCTGAAATCAGTTTTATTGAAGGAATAGCCTAGGCCCAAATTGAGCGAGGACACATCTCCCTCCTGCGGCAGACGTTTAGACTGGATCACGGCCGCTGTATTGATGCCGTTGACGATGGTTGACCTTCGCTGAAGAAAGACCGAGAATGCCTGGCGGTCCTCCACCCTGTAAACCGTTCCCAGGTTCATATTGATATTGAGGAAGGTGCTATCCCTCTTGTACATGTCGAAGCTAAAATTGAAACCAAAAGGTGAACTGAAAATATATGGCTGCTCAAAAAGCAGGTTGAGTCGCGGTGACTGCTGCTGCAACTGCTGCCACACAAGGCCAATGGTTTCTCCCGATCCCAGAGCATTTTTCAAAAGAATATTGGCATCTACAGTGAGCAGTAATTTTTTACCACCGCTGACATTATCACTGTTTGGCAAAAACCCAATGAGGGCATTCACCTGGCTGGTCTTCCTGTCTTTGAGGTAAAGGTTGAGGATGGCACCATTGCCCAGCAGGTCGAGGTTGGAGGGCCTTTCTTCCACTATGTAACTGATGGTGGCCAGCCTCGGTGAAATGTTTTCAAGTTTCCGTTTGTTGTAAGGACTTCCATTGGTGATGCCAAGGTATCTCTGAAGAAATTCATTACTAACCCTGGCATCACCATAAACCCGCAGGCTGTCGATACGGTACAAAGGTCCCCGGCTGATCTGCAACACACCTTCTACCTTATCGCCCGAGATACTGATGCTGTCAAGTGAAACCTTACCGAAGGGATAACCATTCTCTTCGAGATAATCGAGGATCTTTTGCTGCCAGAATTTTAATGAAGCGGGATCGAAATCCATTTGATTGCCGGGCCAGCGGATGGATTGCAGCAAAGCAGCATCCTGGCTACTTGTATGAATTTGTGACCATTGGTATTGTCCGCCCATGTACAATACAACATGCGCTGCAGAAGAATCAATGAATACACTGTCAACGGAGGCGGTGGCATACCCGTTCTGCCTGAGCATGGAAGGCAGCCCATTGATATAAATCCGCGCGGCATCGCTGCTGGTGAATAAATGCTGAAGAAGGGATTTGCCGGGAAAACTGGTGTCACCTCCAGGACTCCGGTATTGCACAGGATAAGGCTGCGCCTGTGCAAACAGGAAGGTTGTTAAAAAGGATATTGCTCCTAAGAGGTGTTTTAACTTTGTCATCAATTTTCCAAAGCTGGTCAGGGGCCCCGGGCCACCGGCATCAATGTACAACGAAGTTGGCAGGAATTTATTTGCAGGCAGCCTTACCTGCCTTATAACCATGGCAGGAATTTATTTACATATCCCGTTCTGCAGGCAGAAATGCCATTACTGCAATTTTCATTTTACCACTTCACTGAGGTACAAAGATGAATTGCTGGCTGCAATGATCAAAGAAACAGAAGCCGAAAAGGATTATCTGGAAGGTGAAACCGTTGAAACCGTGTATTTCGGTGGTGGCACTCCCAGCCTGTTGGAACCGGTTCAACTGGAAGCCCAATTGAATTCCTTATTCAAGCATTATAAAATATCACCCGGAGGGGAGATCACACTTGAAGCCAACCCCGATGATATTAACCCGGGAATATTAAAGGCATGGAAGTCGGCAGGTATCAACCGCCTGAGTATCGGGGTACAATCTTTCCAGGAAGAAGAATTAAGGTGGATGAACAGGGCCCATTCAGCCAGCCAGGCCATTAACAACCTGAAGCTGGTCCTGGAAGTTTTTCCAAATATCACGATCGATCTTATTTATGGCTCCCCTCTCCTTTCAGATGAAACCTGGAAAACACATGTGGATTTTGCCACCGGGCTTGGAATCCCTCACTTATCATGTTATGCGCTCACAGTAGAAGAAAAAACTCCTTTGCAGAAAAAGATCAGGCAGAAAGTTTCTGCAGATGTAGACCAGGACAAACAGGCAAGGCAATTTTTATTGCTGATGCAATGGCTCAGGGAGAAAGGATATGAACATTACGAGGTTTCCAATTTCGCGAAGCCTGGTTTCAGGAGCAGGCATAATTCGGCTTACTGGAAGGGAGAAAAATATCTTGGGCTAGGTCCTTCCGCTCATTCATTCAATGGAAATGAAAGAAGGTGGAATATTGCCAACAACTCCGTGTACATGAAACAGGCGGAACAAAATTCATTTGACAGGGAAAAAGAATTGCTTACACCTGTACAGCAATTAAATGAATATCTAATGATCTCCCTGCGCACCATCGAAGGCATCTCTCTTAAAACTATCGCGCAAAAATGGGGAGAAGCCGAAAAGAAAAGGGTTGAAAAACTTTCTTCAAAATTTACCAGCCAGGGACTGATTTCATTATCACATGATCACCTGAAACTTACTGATGAAGGCATGCTCCGGGCAGACGGGCTGGCCAGTGAATTTTTCCACTAAAAAAATCCCATCCGCTGTTGGCGGATGGGATTTTGTATCTGTATTAGGTTCATTACATTTTTACAAACCGCACCACTTCCGTCAGTCCTTTATCAGTCACACCCTGCAACTGGTAAGTGCCATTAGAGAGCTGGCCAAGGAATAATTTAATATCATTCTTGCCAGGCATCACCTGGTTCTGGAAACGCATCACTACTTTACCTTGGGCATCCACTACATTCCAGTTCATCTTCATGGTCCTGGAAACCATCACACGAAGTGTTGCTTCATTTCTTACGAGGTTTGGCATCATTACCATGCTGGTTACACCTGCATCCACGTTAGGAACAGAAGTACAGAAAGTATAGGTAAGTGTTGCAGCGCTGGAAGTAACCGCACCGCAGGTACCTGTCACCACAACGGTATAATTACCGGCAGCGTTGGCATTCACCGGAACAGAAAGGGTTGAGTTGGTTGCATTGGGAATATCAGTTCCATCTTTCTTCCACTGGTAGGTAAGTCCTGCACCTGTGGCAGTCACACTAAAGTTGGCATTACCGGTACAGGCGGTTACTGCAGCCGGCTGTGTAGTGATGACTGTTGCAGCGGTCACGGTGAGGGCAGCCGGGTTGGAGGTAACAGAACAGCTTCCGTTGGAAACTACCACAGTATAGTTACCTGCATTGGCTGCAGATGCTGCCACGGTATAGGAAGCATTGGTAGCGCCTGCCACATCTGCTCCGTCTTTTTTCCATTGGTAAGAAATGGTTCCGGCAGACAAGGTAGCGGTAACGTTGAAAGTAACATTTGCTCCGTTACATCCTGCCTGGGCGGTAGGCTGCACCGTGATCACAGGTCTTGGATTTACGATCACAGCAACAGCAGCAGAAAGCTGGTTGCCGCATGTATTGGTGATAGCAACGGTATAACTACCCGCGTTGGCCGATGTTGCTGCAGCTACTGAATAGCTGGCACTTGTTGCACCTGCTATATCACCGCCATCTTTTTTCCATTGGTAGGTAAGTCCTGTCCCTGTTGCCACAACAGAAAGGTTTAATGCAGCACCATCACAAATGGTCTGTGCAACCGGCTGCGTGGTAATGGCAGGGGCTACGCAGGTAGTCACCGGCTCATCAGCGCCCATGAAAGGAGCTGTCGCGCTGCGGGAATCATTATCAATATCTGAAGTGATATCTGCAATGGGTGTACCGTGCAGGTTGGCATCAGTTTGTGAAGCGCCTGCCAGGTGGAGATCGCCGGTTGCCACGTTGGTGAAGCTCACAGTTACTGATTTGGTATTGGCATCGGCAGCATTGGTATTATATAAAGCGATGGTATTGTCAGCAGCTCCCCATCTTGCCACATTAGCGGCTGTGCTGCTGTAAATATTATTATGACTGGATATCCAACCTGTAGCAGGAGCAGTGGATGTATTGGCAATGCCATAATGCATCCCGCCACCCGTACGGGTATTATAAAAGATATTATTCTTCAGCTCAATGGGCGAGGCAATGGCAGTTCCGAATAGATCGTCGCCTCTCACAAAAGCAGCCGTGTTCTTGGTATTGCCAGCAACACCTGCCCCGTTGATCACGACACTGTTGTGGTGAACGAATAGCGGACCCGTAGCATTGAAATTATTGATAATGCCAAAGATGGAAAGGTTATTCGTTTGACCATTACCCAGAGAAACAAAGTTATTATAGATAAGGGAAGTATCAGCCGCCGCTCTTGCTGAAATCCCAACTATACCTGCATTATTTGCAGCAGTGGTAGGGTTGGCAGCATTTTTAATATCGTAGATCCTGTTTTTACGGATGTCGAACATACCATTGGTTGCCAGTATACCTGCTGAAACAGTACCTACATCTCCATTATTAGAAGCGCTTATGTTGTAAATGGTGTTTTCTGTGAATTTCTCCACGTCAAGATTGTTGATCACTCCGGCCGCACCACCATAATGAATCCCTACGGCTGCTGGTGTTCCGTAAGATGCAAGAATTGAAGTAGTGGTCAGGTCATGTATCGTATTATTCCTGATATCCACCCTTGGAACAAGAAAGGCTGTGGCGGCGGGACTGGTTCCCTGGGTGCTGATTACACTAATACCTCTCACGAAAGTCTGGTTGCTGCTGGTAGGAGCGCTCAGATTCCTGATTGTATTGTTGGAAGTGGTAAACAGGGGATTAGAAATAAAACCTGTTCCCTGCCCGGCAGAAGAAGATGTTTCAAGACGAAGACCGGAAAGTTGTGAATGCCCTGTACCGCCACCTGTTGCAACAATGTTTTCTATGGTATTATTTGTTATGTTGAAAGTAGCACCTACAAATCCTGCGGTACCAGGTGTTCTTCCATTTACATGTATGGCCTGGAAAAATATGGTTCCGGCCGTATTCGAGATGTTGATATTGCTGACCGTATTATTATTGATGGTAGTTGTACCGTTGAAACCTCCTACAAAACCAAAGATTGCCGAATTGGCAAAAGAGCCTAAACTATTAGCATACGTGATCGTAACATTTTTAACCGTGTTATTCTCCACGATGTTGCCGGTACCTGCCGTTTCTACATCCATGCCAATATAACCTACGATACCACTGCCAGTACCTGTAAGACTAAGCGTGCCTGCTGCATTGGGTGCATTACCTCCAACAAAGTTCCCTCTCACTGTATGGGCATCTGCCACGAAATCAGGAAGGATCAGCATGTGGCGTACTACAAGTTGAACAGTGGTGGTGACTGCAGCAGTATGATAAAAACTGTTATTCTCAACGGTCCAGTTGTGGTTACCCTCAAATAACAACATGCTGATCGTACCCACGTGTGAATTGGAGATATTGTCATGGATCTTATTATTCCTGATGATGTTCCCGCTGTTCTCTTCAGCTTGCGATCCAAAGCTTCCTGCCGAAAAGATATTACAGGCGGCTGAGCCGGTTCCGTCAATATCACAGTTCTCGATTACATTATCATCATTACCAGTGGTAGTTCCTTTTCCAAAAACGATTACACCAAGTGTAGGAAAGGTTCCATCCAGTACAGATGTTTTTCCTTTGATGATGGTATTCTTGATGGTATTGGCAGTGGCATCATTGGTGAACTCCAGCGCTGTACCCTCGGCGTGTGTATTGCTGAGGGTAAGGGTGTTGTTACCATCAATCGTTACATTATCGGCGCCCCTCAGGTGTATGATTGAAGTATCGGCATTCATTGAAATGGTAAAAGCGCCGGTGGTGGTGATATTCACCGCCGTATAGCTGGAAGGCGCCGCACTTGCAAGCAGCACTGCTGATGCCGTTTCAGTTGTATTGCCTGTGATGCTTACCGAAACCACACCCTGGTGGGTTCCTGCATTCACCGCGTCAAATGCAGCTTTCAGCGTGGTATAGCTGGTTGGTCCGGCAGTGCCGGCAGTGGCCGTTACACTCACCTGGGCAAAACCTGCAAGGCTTAGGGTCAGGGCAAGAGCGGACAATAAAATTTTCTGGTAAAATTTCCTCATAGTCGTTGTTTGAATGATTTCAGTTGTTGAATTAGTGGTGAGCACGGGGTTGCCATGTAAATTAAACAGATATTAAATACCGTAATTACCGCCTGTAAAATTGAAATGGAACCACTTCCTAAATATAACGGCTTTTTCCAGACAAAGGTTGATGAGTTGCCGGGAAAAAATACTTACCGCTTTCTTAAACGAGCACTTCCTCAATTTGCAAAAACCCTTCTTCGGCATGCAGGCGCTCCCAAAGGATGCGGTAAATGGTTTCTGCAATTGGTATATCGCCACCGATCTGTTGATTGATATTGTAAATGCATTTGGAAGCATTATAACCTTCGGCTACCATATTCATTTCAAGCTGGGCCGACTGAACCGTATATCCCTTGCCGATCATGGCACCAAAGGTCCTGTTGCGGCTGTAAAGTGAATAACAGGTCACCAGCAGGTCGCCCAGGTAAACCGAGGCTGCATAATTGATATCTTTTTTATGCGTAACCGGGTCGGTCTGCTGGTGTTCACCAACCACCATATGCTGAGCCCCTACCCTGCGCAGGAAACCCGCCATCTCATCTGCACTGTTGGCAATGTAGACACTTAAAAAATTATCACCATACTCCAACCCATGCGCAATACCTGCTCCCAGCGCATAAATGTTTTTCAGAACAGCCGCGTACTGCACTCCCAGTATGTCGTTATTGATAATGGTATTGATATAGGGGCATTGAAACATTGCGGCGATCTGCTTGGTGACCGGTGTATCGATGCCTGAAAAAGTGAGATAGGAAAGTTTTTCAGATGCCACTTCTTCCGCGTGGCAGGGACCCAGCACGGCAAAATAATTCTCAAGAGGCAGGTCAAACTGCATCTGCAGGTATTCATTGAGCAGCACATCAGGTCCGGGCACCAAACCCTTGATAGCGGAAAGGATCTTTTTATCCTTTAAAGAACCCGGATCAATTTGATCGAGTACTCCCTGCACATAAGCAGAGGGAACAGCCAGTACCAGTAAATCAGAAGTATTCACCAATTCCTGCACATCATCAAAAAGATGCAGCAGGCTCACATCGAAGTAGGCATTGGGCAGGTAATGTGGATTATGTTTCCGTTTGATGATCTGGTCGATGGAGGATTTTTTGCGGATCCACCAGTTCACTTCCTGCCTGTTGTCTGTAATGATCTTTACCAGTGCCGTGGCCCAGCTTCCATTGCCAATCACACCGATCCTGAGTTTTTCTGCCATGATCAATATAGTTTTTCTCTCGGCACCACCTTCACCGCATCGCCGCTTTTCATGTATTTGGTTACCGCATCGTACGGAAGCGTTACCACCTGTTCTCCCTCCTTCAATCCCGAGACCACTTCGTAAAAATTCATATCCTGGATACCGGTTTTGATCACACGTTTTTCAACGGTATTGTCAGGCTTCACTATGAAAACAACTTCTTCAAGCTCCTCATCAGCAGCAGCCACAACATCTGCCTGCAAGTTTGAATCATCTTCTTTATCCTTTCCTGTTTTCATTGCCTCTTCACTCCCTTTGATACGGGTACCCACCGCGCCGATAGGAACCGCTACCACGTTAGACTTTCTTTTTGTTTTGATATCGGCGCTTGCATTCATACCGGGCCTGAACGGAAAATT
>CAYWSQ010000026.1:0-23467 GCA_964460925.1 uncultured Flavisolibacter sp.
AATAAGTTTATGGGCATCCGATGACATGATTTTAGCAATATTGTAAGAGTTGTCTTCATTGAAACTTTCTTTCCTTGCCCGAAATAATCTTTTCCTGTCTGTATTACCATCTGTTTCTGTGTACCAGTCAGCAGCACCTATATTAGAAATTTCAAGACCATAGAGTAGTTCATGTTTCAGGATTGCTTCTTTAAAAGGATTGTATCCCGGCGTGTAATTTTCAAAACCAGCATCAATATCAATGTGGGCTGCAATTCCAAAACCTCCATATTTTTTGGTCAAATCTAGAGCTCCAGTAATTGTTACATCGCATTGTTTTTTATCCGCCGATATAGAAAGTTCCCCTAAAAACGATCTAATCTTTTCATATGTCTCAAAATAAACAAGCAGGTGTCCTTGGCTGGTGGACAATTCTACACCTGGTATCACAAGTATATCTTTTCCTGCGGCATATTCCAATGCTGCAGGAATGTTGCCTATTTCATTATGGTCAGTTATGCTTATGACCTTTATGTTTTCTTTTAATGCTTCATCAATAATACCTTGAGGTGTCATTAATGAATCTGTAACGTCATAAGACGCATATTTTCCAAAAGAATGAATATGCAGGTCTGCTCTATAAAACTTTGCACCATTGTCTATCGATGTTATGTCTGCTAAACTCATTTTTTTTAAGTGGCTTTAAAGTAGTAGGGTGGTCAAATAGCATTGTAGCTAACGTGCCGGGGCTTGTCGGCGTTGCCCGAATTTAATGAATCCCTATAACATAAACGACCAGGCAATGTTGGCAAGCGCATTGTTATGCGATGTTCTGACCGACCTGGAGACAATAAGCAGTCGTGTAAGAACAGATTAATATTGCAATCTGTGCTTTGCGATGTTGATCTGTTCTGGGTCAGCTCAGCCATTATGGTATTAAAGATCGACTACCAAAATCACTCACTGCCTTCCAGCGCAGCAATTCTATTGTCTTTTGTAATGGTCAGGACCAATTCTTCAACATCTTTTGCAAAGAGCAGCCTGCAATGAAGCAACCTGTTTCCGTCCGGCAGTTCTTTCCTGTCAAGTAATTCCAGCCCTGTAAAATTTCCCAAACTCTGTAAATGAGCAGAGATATGACCAGAACGGGGGATAAATAGGTCCCCGAATGCAGGTGTAAATAAGTCAGCTGTAAGCTTTCTCTCAAGTAATTTGGTAATCAGAGTTTTTACCAGTTCCGCTGTTTGTGAATCGTTGTCCCTGATAGCCGTAAGTCTTGGCCTTTTTAATTCCGGCTGGTACAATTCCAGTATTCTTGCAGCCATCCTGTGTGTATTGGCCCTGCTTAAATTAGCCAGGACTATGACGGCAACTTTGTTTTGCGCATAACGTTTAATAGAGGACTCGAAGCCCTGCCAACTGCCACTATGTGCTATGATTGTTTGACCCATTACAGTATCAAGCACCCAGCCAAAGCCGTAAGGGTAGGTGGAGCCATCGTTTAGTTTTACCGGTGTCCACATCTTCTCATAACTTTCATCTTTCAACAGGCTACGGGCATTTAAACCTGCTTCCCATTTTGCCATATCTAGTGCGGTAACATACATCGAACCATCTGCCGTGGTATTGATGGAGGGAGAAACCCAGGCCTGGTTTTTAATTCGACCGTTAACCAACCGGTAGCCTGCTGCCCGGTTTTGAACGATATCAGCTTCGGAAATAATCCTGGCAGTGGTCATACCGAGCGGTTCAAAAATTCTGCTCTTAAAAAATTCACCATAAAACCGGCCCGTGACCTTACTGATAATCAACCCCAGGGTGACATATCCTGCATTACTGTACTCGGATTTTTCACCGGCTGCGAATCGCAGCGGTATTTTTTTAATGACCTGGTATAAACTGTCTTCCGTGTAATCAGCCCTGTAACTGAAATCATCTCCATATTCTCCAAATCCTGCCGTATGCGTCAGCAAATTTTCTACGGTTATGGAATCCCATGAACGGGGTGCATCAGGAAAAAACCTGGTAAGTTTATCGCTTAAATTAACTTTTCCATCTTCCACCAGCAGCATAATGGCGAATGCGGCAAACTGTTTTCCTATGGAGCCTGTCTGGAAAATAGTTTCAGTTTTTACAGCAACTTTATGTTCCAGGTTGGCAAAACCATATCCTTTTACATAATCAATTTTACCATCCCGTACCACAACTACAGAAGCACCGGGTATTTGTTGCCTTTGCATTTCTGCGCTTACCAGGGAATCTACCCGCGCTTGTATTTTTTTGGATGATGGCTGAGCAGCACAGTAAAGACTGATAAGAAATAAAGATGGCAATAGAAAAATTCTTCCAATTTGTGGGTTCATTTTTGATGGCATCGTTTTCTTTTAAAAAATGATTTTGATTGATGCTGGCACCAGGTATTGAAGCAGGTGTTTTACCAAGATAATTAAATTCTTTGAGGCATTGATCCTCAGTTAATTTGATCTTGTGCGAAGTGCATTGCTGTTTTTGAATTATGGAAACTGGATATTTAAAATATGAAACTAAGGTTGCCATTCCTTGTCATCAAACAAGAACTTATCCTGTGAATTGTTTGTTCTGATAATATCCGATCTCCCGTTGCGTGGTCCAATTTTTGCCCAAACACAGCGGCTGTGGCCGCAATATGAGTAGACTAATTATTATTTCGAACCGTTTGCCTTTTTCCATTGAAAGAGAGGGAGAGGAGGTACAGGTGCGCCAGAGTTCCGGCGGACTGGTTTCTGCTATTAAGAGTTATTTCGAAAAATCAGGCGCTGATACCAGCTTTTCTGAAAGGATTTGGGCGGGCAGCATGGATGCCAGCAGGGAAGACTGGGAGGCGGTTCCTGAATTGCAGGCGGATTTCACCATCCTGCCGATCTTTCCTGACCCGGAAATTTATTCCAACTACTACAACGGTTTTTCCAATTCCACAGTGTGGCCGCTTTTCCACTATTTCCCTTCACTGGTGGAATACAAAAAAGAATATTTTGAAGACTACCGCAAGATCAACCAGCTTTTTGCTGATACCATTATCAAAATGTACCAGCCAGGTGATGTGATCTGGATCCATGACTACCAGCTCATGCTGCTGCCGGATATGATCCGCAGAACCCTGCCCAACGCCACAATCGCATTTTTCCTGCATATTCCTTTCCCTTCCTACGAGATCCTGCGTCTCATTCCAACTGAATGGAAAAAACAGATCATGCAGGGATTGATGGGTGCAGACCTGGTTGGTTTTCACACCCATGATTATGTGCAGCACTTCATACAGTCCGCCAAAATGATCCTGCAGGTGGAGAGCCAGTTCAGCAGCATCTATTACGGTAACCGCATGGTGAAGGTTGACCAGTTTCCCATCGGTATCGATTATGATAAATTCAGGGCCGCCTGTGTTGATGAAGAAGTGGTGGGCATTGCCACCGCGCTGGAAGAAAAATTCATGCAGCAGAAAATGATCTTTTCTGTTGACAGGCTTGATTATACCAAGGGCCTCAATTACCGGCTCGATGGTTACCAGGTTTTTTTGGAAAGGCATCCCGAACTCAGGGAAAAAGTGGTGTTCATCCTGAATGTGATTCCCTCCAGGGAGGATATTCCTACCTACCATGAAAGAAAAAGAATGGTGGAGCAGAAGATCAGCAGGATCAACGGCCATTTTTCAACATTGCACTGGCAGCCTGTGATCTACCGCTATAATCACCTTAGCTTTGAAGAACTTTGTGCCCTCTACCAGTCGGCCGATATTGCCCTCATCACCCCCTTGCGGGACGGGATGAACCTGGTAGCCAAGGAATACATTGCCAGTTGCATTGACAAAGGTGTGCTTGTGCTGAGTGAACTCACTGGCGCAGCGAGTGAGCTGAATGAGGCAATTCTTGTAAACCCCACCGACATAGAGGAAGTGGCAGATGCTATTTACACAGCCTGGACCATGCCCCTGGTGGAACAGAGAACCAGGTTATCGTATATGCAGCGCCGTTTGGCCGAGTACAATGTTTATAAATGGGTAAACGATTTTCTTGAACAGTTGATCAGTACCAAAAAAGACCAGGAAATTTTGAAAGTGAATATTCTTACAGAAGACCATACTAAACAGATCGTATCAGAATTCGAAAGGTCCCAACGCCGCTGTATCCTGCTGGATTATGATGGCACACTGGCGCCTTACCAGAAACTGCCTTCCCTTGCCACTCCAAGTGATGAACTGATCATGTTGCTGGAAGATCTTACTAACGATCCTGCCAACGAGATCGTGATCATCAGCGGCCGCGATGCAGACACACTGGAAAAATGGCTGGGTGACCTGCCCATGAACATGATTGCGGAACACGGTGCCTGCGTAAAATATAAAGGCGACCGGTGGAAGGAACTCGTGAACATCAATACGGAATGGAAGGAACAGGTAAGGCCCATGATGCAGTTGTTTGTTGACCGTTGTGCCGGGTCCTTCATTGAAGAAAAGAAAAGCACACTGGCCTGGCATTACCGGAATACCAATACCGAACTGGGTTTCATGCGTTCGAGAGAACTGCGTAATAATCTTTTGCAATTAACGGCGAATACTTCCCTGCAGGTAATTGATGGCAACAGGGTGCTGGAAGTGCGCATGATAGGGGTTGACAAAGGGGCCGCGGCCACCAGCATGCTGGCGCATATCGACCCGGATTTTATTCTCTGTATCGGTGATGATGCCACTGACGAGGATATGTTCCGTGCATTGAAAGACCGCGGGCATACCATCAAGATCGGAAGGGCCAATACTTCAGCCCAGTTTACGATACTTTCCCAAAAGGATGTATTCCCTTTCCTGGGCAGGTTTATCCGTCCCGTTGCTTCCCGCAACCTCAATTATTCCTGATAACTTTTTCCCATTACCGATTTAATCATCAGCAGGGGAACAATGGCAAATTCAGGCCTTGCATGCAATTCATTATTGAGATGCGCCAGGGATTTTTCCAGCAGGAAACTATGCAGCACGGTTTCCATGTGCTGTTGTTCTCCAGGAATCAGCGCCGAAGCCTTTACCTTTTCCAGGTATGCTTTCATAAAAAATCCGCTCATATAATGCGCCCACTGTCCGGCGAAAGGCAGGAGTGAATTCAGCTCGGAGCGGGGAATATGGTCATTATCGAAAAAGGCCTCGTAAGCGGTATAGTGGAATGATGTGATCATCTCGGCCACATCCCGTATTGGTGAACGCTTGATGCGCCGGGTACTGAAACTCCTGAATGGTTTGCCCCCGAAATCCTGGATCACGATATCCTTACCGGTAAGCAGTAATTTTTTCAGGCTGTAAGTGCCATGCGTGCGGGTCTTCAGAATATCGAGCTTAGTGGCATAGATATTCTTAAGTTTTTGCAGCAACACTTCTTTTTGTTTGAGCAAAGCCTGCGCTTCCGCTTTTCCTTCTTCTGACAGTTCATCAAATCTTTTGCTGAGGCCATCAAAACTTTCCCTCACGAGTGACTGCATGGTAGAATACAGTGATCTCTGGTAGTGCAGTGAATATTCTTCGGGTTTGAAATCAGGTTCTATTGCTGATGATAACACTAAATGCAATTCGGCAGTACGGGTACCGATCAGCGTAGCTAGTTCTGCAGTGCGGCTGCCAAGTAGACCCTGCAGGTCGGGTGACAGATCCTCGAAGGCGGCCGGTGAAAGCAGGCTGCCCTTCAGATCATGCGGATCAAAGGTTTCTTTATTGCGTGCCAGGATCCTTTCCGCGAAATTGTTGAGCCTTTCCATCATGAAGGAACGACCGTCGCCGTGGTTCTCAATCATTACCTGCAACAGGCCCATATACACTGGTCCCCTGTGCGTGGTCCATTCGATAGTTCCCAGGAAAGCAGGGACATGCTGATAATGAGCTTTCTCAGAAAGGTAGGTGCTGAGTTCTACATCAGGATTGATAATGGGATCCACCTTCCGGTACATTTTCAGGAAAAAACGGTTGTCGTAAGTAACTGATGTATTGAATTCATCACCCGTATGCATTTTGGAAAGCACCTGGTGGTTGTTTACATATTCGGAAACCTGTTCTTTGGAGCGGAACATGATCGTGTCCTCACCTGAACTGATCTCATCGCCTGAAGCCAATTTGCGTATGAGGAATTGCTGCATCTCTTTTATGTAGAATGCATCGCAAAGCATAAAATCTTTTGAACCAATCCTGAGATGTGCGATAATGGCCTCAGGGCAACTCAATGCAAGTTTCTGTGAAGACTCGTATTCCAGGAAGGTCACGGCAAGCTGGTAAGTTTCCGGCAACCCGCTTTCATAGGCCACATCCACCAGCAGCAGGAACACAGGCCGGCCTTCAACGGGCAATGCCACATCATTCTGGATGATCATGTGAAAGATCTTGCGGTCACGGCCCTGGAACCATTTTCTTTTGGGAAGAAAATCAGGCAGCACTTTATTTTCCAGCACAGCCTTCATCTCGGGATTCATCAAATCTTCCCATTGATCAATCTCCAGGGAAGGCATTTCATTCACATCATCTTTTTTATAGCGGACCTGCTGTAAAGAATACCATTGAAAGGAGTGAGGCGCCAGTGTAAAGAAATAAGCGCTATCATCCCGGATCATGGGAAAGCTGTTGCGGCTGAACATTTCAACCGGCACATATCCTTTGTACTGCCTCAGGTCTATTTCGGCCGGCTGCGCGTATTTGGAAAGATTGCAGACGATGAGCAGGGTTTCTTCCTGGTAGGTTCTTGTAAAAGCAAGGATCTTGGGGTTTTCCAGTTGCAGGAATTTCATATCGCCCCGGGAGAAAGCCTTATAATTCTTGCGCATGTTGATCATCCTTTTCATGAACCAGAAAAGGGATGAGGTGTTGCGTCTTTGTGTTTCCACGTTCACCGCTTCATAATGATATTCCGGGTCGAGGATCACGGGAAGATAAAGCTGCTGGGGATTGGCTTCAGAAAATCCCGCGTTCCTGTCGGGTGACCATTGCATAGGCGTGCGAACACCATCGCGGTCACCGAGATAAAAATTATCACCCATGCCAATCTCATCGCCGTAATAGATCACCGGTGTGCCGGGGAGCGAGAACAGCAGGGAATTCATCAGTTCAATCTTGTTGCGGTTGTTATCCATCAGCGGAGCCAGCCGGTGACGGATACCGAGGTTGATGCGTGCCTTGGGATCCTTCGCGTACACCTTGTACATAAAATCCCTTTCCTCATCTGTTACCATTTCAAGGGTAAGCTCATCATGGTTACGAAGGAAGATGGCCCACTGGCAGGTATCTGGAATAGCAGGTGTCTGGTCGAAGATATCAGTGATGGGGTAACGGTCTTCCTGCTGCAGCGACATGAACATGCGGGGCATTACGGGGAAATGGTAGTTCATGTGACATTCATCACCATCACCAAAATAGGAAGCAGAATCTTCCGGCCACATATTGGCTTCGGCAAGAAAGGCAACGCCAGGGAATTTTTCATCGATATGCGCCCTCAGCTTTTTGAGGAAGGCATGGGTTTCAGGGAGATTTTCACCGTTTGTGCCTTCCCGTTCGTAGAGGTAGGGAACCGCATCAAGCCTGAACCCGTCAACACCCATCTCTGACCAGAAATCAATGATCTTGAAGATCTCTTCCTGCACCTGCAGGCTGTCATAATTCAGATCGGGCTGGTGGTGAAAGAAACGGTGCCAGTAATATTGCTGCGCAACAGGATCCCAGGTCCAGTTGGAAGTTTCAAAATCCTGGAAGATGATGCGCACATCGCGGTACTGGTGCGGATCGTCGGTCCACACATAAAAATTTCTTTCGGGTGATCCCTTGGGTGCAGTGCGGGCCCGCTGGAACCAGGGATGCTGGTCGGAGGTATGATTAATGACCAGTTCGGTCACCACCTTGAGATTTCTTTTATGGGCTTCCTGGAGAAATTCCCTGAATTGTTCTAATGTTCCGTATTTGGAATTGATCTTATAGTAGTCGGCGATATCGTAACCGTCATCTTTGAGAGGTGAGGGGTAGAAGGGAAGTACCCAGATGGCGGTGACACCAAGTTCCTGGAGGTAATCGAGTTGTTCAATGAGGCCTTTGAAATCTCCAATGCCATCGCGGTTACTGTCGCGGAAGGCTTTGATGTGAAGTTCGTAAATAACAGCGTCTTTATACCAGTGCAGGCGGTCGTCCAGGATCGTGTGCTTAGAGCTCATGGGCCAAACTTTGTTAAACGTTATCAATCATTAAAATATCATGCCTTGGTGCGAAGGTAGTCTGAATCAGGATTTACAAGATTTTAGGATTTACAGGATTAGTGGTTGAATAGTATTGAACTTTTTTCTTAGCCCTGGGAACCCAGTCATCAGTAAAGGCTGCGCCAATCATCCCGTAGCGATCAACTCCTTTCTCTTTATTTCCGTTTCTTAGACAAGTAATTTATTTCCATCCCTTTTCTCCCTTCTCCCTTCTCCTTTCTCTGCGTAAAAAAATAAGAAAAAACAGAAAGGCCATAAGCTAACGGCCAACAGCCAAAAGCCTTTCTTCCTGAAAATCTTTTACATTAGCGCATGGCCATGCTGATCACTAATATCAGGTTTCTCATCAATACCCGGGAACAAAATGAACTATTACGCGGTGCCGCTCTCAGCCACCTTCCCATGGTTGAAAATGCATTCCTGATTATTGATAATGGCCTGATCGCGGCATTTGGGCCGATGGATCAACTGGCCTACAGCAAAAAGGATTTTGCAGAACAGTTTGATGCGGCAGGCAGAAGCATCTTACCCTCCTGGTGCGACAGTCATACCCACCTGGTATTCGCCGGCAGTCGTGAATCTGAGTTTGTAGATAAGATCAGGGGATTGAGTTATGCTGATATTGCCGCTAAGGGTGGAGGCATTCTGAATTCAGCCCGTAAACTCAATGCAACCCCGGAGCAGGAATTGTTCAGCCAGTCATGGGAGAGGCTGCAGGAGGTGATCCGCATGGGCACGGGTGCCATCGAGATCAAAAGCGGCTATGGGTTGACGGTAGAGGGGGAGGTCAAAATGCTGAGGGTAATCAAAAAGCTGAAAGAAAAATCACCCATTCCCATCAAGGCCAGCTTTCTTGGTGCCCATAGTGTTCCGGAAGATTACAAAAACAATAAAGAAGGTTATATCCGGCTGATCATAGATGAGATGCTGCCCATTATTGGTAAAGAAAAACTGGCTGATTACATAGATGTTTTTTGCGAACAGGGATTTTTCACACCTGGAGAAACAAAATTGATCTGTGAAGCCGGGAAAAGCCACGGACTGAAACCGAAGATACATGCCAACCAGTTGCATGTTTCCGGGGGAGTGCAGGCTGGGGTTGAAATGAATGCAGTGTCAGTGGACCATCTTGAAAGCATGGACGATGCGGCCATACAAAGCCTGGCAAAAAGCAATACCATTGGTACCCTGCTGCCGACAGCAGCATTTTTCCTGCGCATGCCTTTCCAGCCTGCAAGGCAGTTGATTGAAAATAATTGCGCCATTGCCCTGGCTTCTGATTTTAATCCTGGTTCTTCGCCTTCCGGCAATATGAATTTCGTTGTGGCCTTAAGTTGCATCCAGATGCGCATGCTACCTGCGGAAGCCATCAATGCTGCAACCATCAATGGTGCCTTTGCCATGGAAGTGCAGGACCAGGTTGGAAGTATCAGTGTTGGGAAAAAAGCCAATCTTATTCTTACGAAGCCGATACCTTCAATAGAAACGCTGCCTTATTATTTTGCGCATGATATGATAGATAGAGTAATGGTGAATGGTGAATGCTTGCCAGCCATCCGCGTGCGCTGAAGCTATAGCGGAGGCGCAAGCTTCATCGAAGGCTGGGTGAATGCGTTAATACAGTATTATGTTGTTTCAGATGAACCAGGCCGGTAAAAGTCTAATAAAAAATACATAGCCGGGAAGGCGGGATGGGCGGTAAGTAGAGTATTTATTTCATAATGTCGTTTGTTATTATCTGCAAGCTATTATGATGTCCGAATTTAAAGCATCTACTTACCGCCTTAACGCCTTCCCGGCCTTCTTCCCTATAATAAAAGACAGGGCCGGGAAGGCGGGAAGACGGTAAGTAGTGTACTACAGTAAAATGTTTACTACAGATAAAAAATGCTGATCGTCTTTTGATGATGTGAAATTTTTACGGCACCTGAAGTTCACATCACATTGTAAAGACTCTACTTACCGCCTTTCCGGCCTTCTTCCATGGATAATTAAGAATATTCAGAATTTGCTATAGCCACAGTTGTCAATAAGAATGGTAAGGCATTCACGTGAATATCATCTTTATTTCCTCCCGCCTCATGCTTTCATCAAAAACTTGTCCTTACATTTAAAGGCCTGACGTTTGCGCGGGATCAAAAACCTAATGTATGAACCTTACTCATTTCAGGACCTATAATAAACAGGATATACTATCCATCACCGGTATCAGGAAATTCGAAACCAGGCTGGGTGAAAGGCTCCAGGTGTTGCAGGACGGAGATATCACTAAAGCCATCCGGGAAAACCCTGCATCTTTCGTGATCATTGGCATACCAGAAGACATTGGCGTGCAGGCCAACTATGGAAAAGGCGGCACCAGCACCTGCTGGATGTCCTTCCTCCAGGCATTTTTCAATATTCAAAGCAATGATTTTTTGACGGGTGAAAATATCTGCGTTGCCGGACATTTTGATTTCAGGGAGATCCAGCAGGTGATCGAAAGAAATGCCCATGATCCGGAAGAGCGGGTGCAGGCCTATCGTCATGCCCTGAATGCAATTGATGAAGAAGTGGAAGACCTGGTAAAACTGGTTGTAGCATCGGGCAAACTGCCAATTGTAATTGGTGGCGGACATAATAATGCCTATCCACTGATCAAGGGCGCAGCCAAAGGACTACACCAGAGAGATGCCATGCCTTTACCCCAGATCAATGCCATCAACCTCGATGCGCATACCGACTACCGGCCCATGGAAGGCAGGCATAGCGGCAATGGGTTCAGGTATGCCGAAGAAGATGGTTATCTCCAGAAATATTGCATCGTAGGCGTGCATGAAAATTACCTCCCGCAGAATGTATGGCTGGATATTGTGAACAACCCTTTTATAGATTTTATCACTTACGAGGATATTTTCATTCACGAAAAAAGGTCTTTCCGCCAGGCCGTATCACATGCCATTGAATTCACAGGTGATAATTATGCAGGGATTGAACTGGACCTCGACTCCATTGAAAATGTGCTGAGCAGCGCTGTAAGTCCGAGTGGATTGAAGCAATTGAATGCAAGACAGTATGTAAACCTCTGCGCCGCTCATGTGAAGGCCTGTTACCTCCACATTTGTGAAGGAGCCACGGAAATCCATAATGGCAAATCAGATGAGCTCACGGGCAAACTGGTTTCCTACCTGGTGAGTGATTTTATTAAGATGAAAGAGAGTTAAGAACCGATTGATTCTTCCAGCTTCATAATCTTTTCAAATAATTCTTCGTACTGGATATTCGCAGATTGAACTTTATCGCTCGCCTGCTTGTATTCCGATTCAGTTTTTTTGAAAGTTTCCGGGTTATTATAGGTTTCCGGTAACGAAAGGCTTGACTCCAGTTTTGATTTCTGCTGGTTCAGCTCTTCCAGCTTTCTTTCAAGCTGCTGAAATTGTTTCTGTAACTTCTGCAGTTCCCTGCGCAGTTCATTTTTATCAACCTGCGGTGTGGTGGCAGCAGGAGGTGTTACAGCCTTTACCGGCTTATCGTTTTTTTTTGATTCGGGCTCCTGACTGGCGCTTTCTTTCTTAGCCTTTACCTGGTTGGCAGCCATTCTTTCTTTCCATTCAACCCATTCTTCATAACCGCCTTTGAATTCCTTGATCTCCTGGTCCACGATCTCCCAGATCTTATTGGCAGTTTTCGAAATAAAATAACGGTCGTGACTCACCAAAATGATACTTCCCTGGTATTTATTCAAAGCTTCGATCAGCAGGTCGCAGCTATGCATGTCGAGGTGGTTGGTAGGTTCATCCAGCATCAGGAAATTGGCCTTGCTCACAATGGTCTTGGCCAGGGCCACCCTTGCTTTTTCACCACCACTCAGGATCCTGATCTTTTTATCCGCATCATCTCCACTGAATAAAAAACACCCCAGCAATCCTCTTAATTCCAGCTCGGTCATCTGGCTGCCGCATTCCTTCATCTCATCCAGGATGGTATTATTGATATTGAGCGCTTCAAGCTGGTGCTGGGCATAAAAACTCTCGTCAACATTATGTCCCCATTTGCGTTCGCCTTCAAAGGTTTCCTGGCCGGCAATAATGCGCAGGAGGGTTGACTTACCTTTTCCGTTCGCACCAATTAAAGCGATCTTGTCACCCCGGTCGATCTCCGCCCCGGTATGCTTAACGATCACATTGTCACCAAATTTCTTGGTGATGTCTTTCAGTTCGACCAGTACTTTTCCAGGCTGTTTATCCACCCTGAAATTGATCCGGATATTGGGCCTTTCGATCTCCACGTCTTCAATGCGATCCAGCTTATCCAGCTTTTTCATAATACTCTGCGCCATGGCTGCCTTGCTGGCTTTGGCGCGGAACCTTTCTACCAGCCTTTCATTCTGGCGGATATAATCCTGCTGGTTTTCGTAAGCCTTCTGCTGCTGGTCAATACGAATGGCTTTTTCCTTTTCATAATAATCAAAATTGCCATTGTAGATGTGCAGTTGCTGCTGGTAAACCTCCACGATCTTGGTGACCATGCGGTTCAGGAAATATTTATCATGGCTCACAATAACCACCGATCCCTGGTAGTGGGTCAGGTATTTTTCAAGCCATTCGATAGAAGGAAGGTCAAGATGGTTGGTCGGTTCATCCAATAACAAAAGGTCTGGTTGCTGCAGGATCATCTTTGCCAGCAGCACTCGCATACGCCAGCCTCCACTGAATTCACGGTAAGGCCTTTGCAGGTCAGCATTGGCAAACCCGAGTCCCTGGAGGATCTCTTCGGTCTGGTGCTGCATCACGTAACCGCCGGCTTCTTCAAATTCATGCAGTTTATGGCTGTAATCATCCAGCAGTTTGTCAGTCTGGTTCACCTCCAGTTCCTTCACCATGCGGTCCAGTTCTTTTTCCAGAGCCTTGGCCTTGTCAAAAGCATGCATGGCCACTTCCACGATGGATTCACTGGTTTCAAAACTGAGCAGGTCCTGGTGCAGGTAACCAATAGAAGTGTTGCGGCTTCTTTCAACCGTACCATTTGATGGAAGGTATTCGCCCACAAGAACTTTAAGCAAAGTGGATTTACCGGTACCGTTATAACCGATAAGCCCAATTCTTTCTCCCGGGTGAATATGCCAGGTGGCATCCTTTACGATCAACCTTGCACCAAATTCGAATGTTACATTTTGTAGGCCAGCCAGCATGAAAAAAGTCTATTTGATTGGAAGCCGCAAAGATAATCAACCCACAAGGGTAAAAAACAGTCCTTTTACCAGATCCTAAAGTTTAACAGCCCCTAAAATGAGGGCATCTCTCCGCCTTGATTTACTTTTGCCCAAAGATTTTAAAGATGAGGCTATTGGCATTGGCATTTCTGGCGTTTCTCGCAGCTTGCACCGATGATAAAAAACCCGCTGCGCTTACCAGCACTATGCAAAGTTCTTTCAGCAATGAAATGAACCAGGATTTCAAAGGGGTGCTGGACAGTTATTATAATTTGTCCGAATTACTGGTGAACTGGGATTCCACCTCTATCGACTCGGCTGCCATGCAACTGAAAGAAAAAGTGGACCAGCTATCAGCAAGAATGGATACCGCGACCGGTGAACTGAAAAACAGGCTGGCAACCGGCGATACTGCTTTTTCAGAGGTGCGCAATACGGCTCTTGAACTTACCGTAACAAAAGACCTTACAGCCCGCCGGCATAGTTTCCATATTTTATCAGAAAACCTTTTCCGCTTTCTAGAAACAGCGGGGTACGACCAGTCAAGAATCTACCTGCACGAATGCACCATGCCGTTTAATGATACAGGTCGCGGTGTATGGCTCAGCAAAACTGAAGACAAAAGAAACCCTTACCTGGGATTGCACCATCCTTATTACAAGGCCGGCATGCTGGAATGCGGAACGCTCGAAGGAAAGATTGACAGGGTAAAAGAGAACTGATGCGTTTATTGATCCTTGCTTTTTTGCTCTCTGGCAGTATTGTTTCTTCTGCCCAGCAAAAGTTCACCCTTAATGGTTATGTAAAAGACAGTGTTTCGGGTGAATCCATCATCAATGCCACTATTTCCGTGAATGGAAAAAATGTGAGCAGCAACCAGTATGGTTTTTTTTCCATTACACTTGACCAGGGCAATTATGAAGTGCTGGTGAGCCATGTTACCTACCAGGCGAATTCATTCAGCATAACCCTTGATAAAAATATTGAGCTGAATGTTTTCCTGAAATTAAGGTCGGAAGCTCTTAACGAGATTGTAGTGTACAGCAGGCGAAGAGACCAGAACGTGAGGGATGCTCAAATGGGCAAGGTGGATCTTTCCATCAGCCAGATCAAAAATATACCCGCCTTCATGGGGGAAGTGGATATCCTCAAAACCATCCAGCTCATGCCCGGTGTGCGAAACGCGGGTGAAGGCAATGCAGGATTTTACGTGAGGGGAGGAGGACCCGACCAGAACCTGATCCTGCTTGATGATGCGGTGGTGTATAATACAGGTCACCTGTTTGGTTTCTTTTCCATTTTCAATTCCGATGCCATCAAGAATGTAACGCTGATCAAGGGAGGCATGCCCGCTCAATACGGCGGCCGGCTCTCTTCCGTGCTAGATGTGACCATGAAAGATGGAAACGCCAACAAGTTCCAGGGAGAAGGAGGGTTGGGATTGATTGCTTCCCGTCTTTCGTTCCAGGGACCGCTCGTTAAGAATAAGGCTTCTTTCATTGTTTCTGCAAGAAGAACCTATATCGATGCGCTGGTGAAACCTTTCATTAAAAAGACCAGCAATTTTTATGGCTCCGGTTATTATTTCTATGATCTGAACGCGAAGATCAATTACCGTTTTTCTGACCGTGACCGCATTTATCTCAGCGGGTATTTTGGCCGTGATGTTTTTACTTTCAACAATTCGGAACTTTCATTCAAAGCTGATATACCCTGGGGTAATTCCACTGCCACGTTAAGGTGGAACCATGTTTTCAACCCGAAGCTTTTCGCCAATACCACCCTGGTGTACAACGATTATCATTTCAGCTTTGGCGCAGCCCAGAACAATTTTAATATCAAGCTGGCATCAGGCATCAGGGATGGAAATGCTAAAATAGATTTTGATTATTATCCTTCGGGCAATCACAAACTCAAATTCGGAGGGCTGCTGACCTATCATAAATTTATTCCCAACGTTACTTCAGGACAGCAGGACAGCGTGGTGTTCCAACCCGTTTCCGAAGGAGAGAAGTTTGCTCTTGAAAAAGCGCTTTACATTCAGGACGACTGGGACATCAGCGAAAAACTGAAACTGAATTATGGACTGAGGTGGGCCGGCTTTTCACAGATCGGTCCCTATAAAATGTACATGAGGGATGCTGATCAGAATGTAACCGACAGCAGCATTTATGATTCCTGGTCGAAAGTGGTGAACTATCACGGCCTGGAGCCCAGGGCCACCATGAGGTTTTCATTGGGTGAAAAAGGATCTGTCAAAGCTTCTGCTTCAAGGAACCTTCAATTCATTCACCTGGTGAGCAATGCCGGCACCACGCTGCCAACGGATCTTTGGGTGCCCAGCACTTTCAGGGTGAAACCCCAAATTAGCTGGCAATATGCTGCAGGCTATTTCAGGAATTTCAGAGAGAACCGTTATGAGGCCTCGGTGGAAGTTTATTATAAGAACATGCGCAACCAGATCGAATACAGGGAAGGTTATACTCCCGGGCTGACAGATCCTGAAGAAGAATTTGTTTTTGGCAAAGGATGGAGTTATGGCGCAGAGTTTTTTGTGAACAAGGTGCGGGGCCGTTTCACCGGTTGGATCGGCTATACGCTTTCCTGGACCTGGCGAAAGTTTCCTGACCTCAATGGAGGTTTAAAATACCCGGCCAAGTACGACCGGAGGCATGATCTTTCTGTAGTGGGAACTTATGAACTGAATAAAAACTGGAAATTTTCTTCCGTATTTGTGTATGGAACAGGAAATGCTACATCACTTCCTGAAAGATTTTATTTTATCAATGGAGTACTCACGCAGGAATACAGCAGCATCAATAAATACAGGTTAAAACCTTATCACCGTCTTGATCTTTCTGCCATTTATACGCCTACTCCAAAAAGGAAAAAGAAACTGGAGAGCTATTGGGTATTCAGTTTGTACAATACCTACAGCCGCATGAATCCTTATTTTGTTTATTTCAACCAGAGTGGTAATGCGGCAAATGGAACGTTGAAGATTGAAGCCAGGCAGGTGTCCCTATTTCCTTTGCTTCCTTCTGTTACGTGGAATTTTAAATTCTAGTTTTTTTTCACCGCCAAGAAATAAGGGCACCAAGAATGTTTCACGCAAAAATGCCAAAGAAAAAAGACTCAGTTTATTTAACACGATCAATAAGGACAATTATGTACCGGAACCACTACTTACCGCCGTCAACGCCTTCCCGGCTATGCCTTTCCTTTTTTGAAGATCCAGGAATTCATCTATAATTGTTCTGAGTTTTACCGCCAAGAAAGAAAGGCGCCAAGGAAAGCCAATGGCCAATGGCTGATGGCTAATGGCTTTCCGCCGGTCGTTCATAAATAAACCTCACCTGCGCATTCTTCTTTACATTCGAAGCCAGAAAAAGCTGGTATTTTTTATTGCCAGCAGTCACTATCAATAAAGCAGTATTTGGAGGTATAGTCCCGAGATTTTCAGCAACCATTGTTACTTCCTGTTCAGGATTATCCAGGCTCACTTTTATTTCCATGGAAACAGGTTTTAATCCAAGCCGCTGGTTGGACACCAGCACCTGGTTATTCACCGTAACCGTAATGGAATCACCATCAATCTGCGCATTATCATAAAAATCCAGCTTCACCACTCCGGTATCAACACGGATCTCCTGGATATGATTGAATTCAGATTCCACGATCCGGTGCAAAACAATCCGCCCCGGTGTGCACGCCATAGTGCCATTCATCACCACGCCACCCCATTCGCCGCTGAGTGTTTCTTCCTTACCATTCTTGCTGTAGGATAGAGAGAAATACCTGACGCAGGGTGTGCAGTCAGCCGGTATTTTGAAAGTCAGGATTTTTTTTTCCTGGATATTAATGGTGCGAGTTGCCGCATTATAAATACCACTATAATCTTTTTTCACATAATTGAAAAAATCGGAATAATGATAGCAAAACCCTTCCACCTTATTATTGGAAATATTGACCTGCAACTCCACATTATAAACAGGAAAGCAGCCGCCTGGCTGCTGTGTAAGGGTTCCTTTCCATACACCATTCAGTTCCTGGGCCGGCGACAGCAAAGGGAACAGGAAACCCAGCACAGCTATGTATATCCATTTTATCACGCAGGGAAAATACTGGATTTCAATGGGGAAGGGCAGAAAATTACATAAATGGTCAATTGCTTTTTTTCCTGTACCTGAATTTGACCATTGCATTCTTTTGCTCAGTAGAAGTGATGCTCACCTGGTAACGTTTATCACCATCATACACCATCATCAGTGAAGTATTTGGCGGAATGCGGCCTAAATTTTCAGCCACCATGATCAACACATGTTCTGGATTGTCTTCATCCATTTTCAGTGAAACCGTTATGGGAACGGTAGATAATCCCTTGTTGGAAATTATGGGTTTGCCATCCAGGTAAACGGAAATGGTATCACCATCCACCTCGCCATTATCATACAGTCTTACCAGGATCTCGTCACTGGAAACCGAAAAGGTTTGCACCAGCGAATTCTCACGGGAGCGTGTGGTTACAGGAATATTCAATACCGGAGCTGTTTTGGGTTTGTCAATCACCACAGGCTCTGATTTCTTAACCGCAGTATCCTTTTTAGGGGTAGTCACCACCACCGGTTTATTTACACCAGGTTTATTCACCGGGGGCTTCTTCACCGGTTTATTTTCAGGTTTGCTGACAGGAGGTTTTTTTTCAGGGACTGTCTTAGCTGGTGTTTTAGGCACTGCCTTATCACGCAAAAAAGGTTCGATATAGAAATCGGAGGTCGGCACACGGCGCAGTCTCACTTTACCTCCACCACAATTTTTAGGTGGATCGGATCCTTCTTCCACGCTGCTGTAAACGCCTTCCAAAAATTCTTCTTTTCCTGACCTCGAATACACAAGCTGGCACTTCATGATACAGGCGCCGTCACCCGAGGAGGATTTCACTTCAACTGTTTTGATCTCCTGGATCAGGGCTGAATTGGATGCTTTTGTAAACAACCCGGTAAGGGTAGCCTTACCATAAAAACGAACATCCAGGTAGGAATAGGAAACACCCGTGATCCTGTTTGAATTCTGGTCGATCTGCAATTCAAACCGGTACTCTTCTCCCAGGAAGGTCTGGAAGGTGCCGCGCCAAATACCTGTAAGGTCCTGGCTGCCGGCCTGGAATGAAAAAATACCCTGGAACAGTAAAAAAGCAAGCAAAATTTTCTGCACGGCTGATTTCATTACACGCAAATTAATTATTAACCGCCTTTTAAATCCATCGTATAGCGATTAGAATTGTTAATTTTGCCGCTCTTTATGAGTGAATCAATCAATATCAGTTTACCCGATGGCGCTGTACGCCAGTATGCCAGCGGAACTTCAGCGCTTGACATAGCCCGCTCCATTTCTGAAGGCCTTGCCCGCAAGGTGCTGGCAGCAGAAATCAATGGAGAAGTATGGGATGCAACAAGACCCATTACACAGGATGCGGAATTCAAACTGCTTACCTGGGATGATAAGGGAGGCAAATCAACTTTCTGGCATTCATCAGCACACCTGATGGCTGAAGCCATCGAAAGCATGTATCCGGGTGCCAAGTTCTGGGTAGGGCCGCCGCTTGACAATGGTTTTTATTATGATGTGGACCTGGACGATCATTCCATCACCGAGGAAGACCTGCGAAAGCTGGAAACAAAAATGACGGAACTGGCGAAACAGAATAATCCCTATATCCGCAAGGAGATCGCCAAATCGGAAGCGGTGAATTATTTCTCTGAAAAAGGAGATGAATATAAACTTGACCTGCTGCAGGGACTTGAGGACGGAGCAATTACTTTTTATACCCAGGGAAATTTCACAGATCTCTGCCGCGGACCACACCTGCCTGCAACAGGTTTTATCAAGGCCATCAAACTCACAAATATAGCGGGAGCTTACTGGAAGGGTGATGATAAGAATAAACAACTGACCAGGATCTATGGAGTGACCTTCCCTTCTCAAAAGCAACTGGATGAATACCTGCAGATGCTGGAAGAAGCAAAAAAAAGAGACCACCGGAAACTTGGAAGAGAACTGGGTATCTATACCATGGATGATGATGTGGGCCAGGGGCTGATCATGTGGATGCCTAATGGAACTGTGATCATTGAAGAATTGGAGAAGCTGGCCAAGGAAACCGAATCCGATGCCGGTTATAAAAGAGTGGTGACACCGCATATCGCCAAGGAAAGCATGTACATCACCAGCGGTCACCTGCCATACTATGCCGACAGCATGTATCCACCAATGGAACTGGAAGGCGAGAAGTATTATCTCCGGTCCATGAACTGTCCGCACCATCACAAGATCTTTGCCGCCGAACCAAAAAGTTACCGTGATCTTCCCTACCGGGTAGCAGAATACGGAACCGTGTACCGTTATGAGCAGAGCGGTGAATTATTCGGACTGATGCGGGTAAGATGCCTGCACATGAACGATGCGCATATTTATTGCACCAAAGAGCAGTTCAATGATGAATTCAGGGCAGTGAACGAGATGTACCTGAAATATTTTAAGATCTTCGGAATTGATAAATACGTGATGCGCCTTTCACTTCACTCACCCGAAAAACTGGGAGTGAAGTATGTGAATGAACCGGAACTGTGGAAGGAAACAGAAGCCATGGTACGTAATGTGCTGAAAGAATCGAACATCCCTTACATAGAAGTACAGGATGAAGCGGCATTTTACGGTCCCAAGATCGACGTGCAGATCTACAGCGTGATCGGGCGTGAATTCACCCTGGCCACCAACCAGGTGGATTTTTCACAGGGAAGGAGTTTCAAACTGGAATATACCACGCAGGACAACAGTACGGATACCCCGCTGATCATCCACCGCGCACCGCTGGGTACGCATGAGCGCTTTATCGGGTTTTTACTGGAGCATTATGCAGGGAAATTACCGCTCTGGCTGGCACCGCAGCAGGTGAAGATCCTTCCGATTTCCGACAAGTTCGCTGACTATGCAAAAGAACTGTTGCAAAAATTAAAAAAAGCAGATATTCGTGCTTCTATTGACGACAGGCAGGAAAAGATTGGAAGGAAGATCCGTGATACGGAACTGTTGAAAGTGCCATACATGCTGGTAGTGGGAGAGAAGGAAATGAATGAGAAGAAAGTCGCTGTAAGGAAGCAGGGCAAGGGCGACCTGGGAACGAAGGATGTTGATGAACTGATCAGGGAACTATCGGAAGAGATCAGGGAAAGAAAATCGGAAGGATAAACATTGCGAATTAAATTGAATAATAATTTGATTTCCGGCATCAATAAAAACCAATAAACGAAAAGCGCCACAGAGTTTACTGCATGCCGGCAGTACACGGTGGACAACAAATTATGGCATTACCAAACAGAGGAGGATTCAGACCCGGCGGTGGGTTCAACAGAGGACGATTTGCTCCCCGCAGAGAAGCAGAACACCGCATCAATCATCATATCAGGGTTCCGCAGGTAAGGTTAGTTGGCGACAACGTAACGGTGGGTGTTTACCCTACCCAGGAAGCAATGAAGATCGCGCAGGACCAGCAGTTGGACCTGGTAGAGATCTCTCCTCAGGCAGACCCGCCGGTCTGCAAGATCATTGACTATAACAAATTCCTTTACGACAAGAAGAAGAAGGAAAAGGAAATGAAGGCCAAAGCGAAGACCACCGAAATGAAGGAGATCCGCTTTACGCCGAATACGGATGACCATGATTTTGATTTCAAATCAAAACATGCTGAAAACTTTTTAAAAGAAGGCAACAAGGTAAAGGCCTATGTGCAATTCAAAGGCCGCGCCATCCAGTTCAAGGACAGGGGAGAGCTGCTGCTGTTGAAATTCGCCGACAGGCTTAAGGATTTTGGCCAGCTTGAAAGCATGCCCAAACTGGAAGGTAAGAGGATGCTGGCCATCTTCACCCCCAAAGGCGGCAAAAAACCCAAAGAACCCAAGCCACAGGCATAAAATAAGTACCGCAGCCCACCGCTGCGGTTTTTTTAACCTCGGAGGTCAACCTCCGAGGTTGATCTTCCTGTAGAATTCCCATTGCTGTTTGGCAGCCTCCAAGCCATTGAGGGGCAATATGTCAATATCTCTTCGCTGGCATTTGATGAATCCAATAGAACCATTTAAATTTCAATGATGGAAATAGAATTCATCCGAAAGATCTGCCTCTCACTGCCAGCCACAACCGAGGACGTAAAATGGGAAAACAACCTGGTGTTCTCTGTAGCAGCTAAGATGTATTGCATGGTGGCACTCGATCCGCCTTTCAAATGTTCATTCAAGGTGGCCGATGACTCTTTTGATGAGTTGTGCCGCCAGCCCGGTTTTTCGCCCGCACCCTATATGGCCAGGGCTAAATGGGTCATGATCCATGATCCGGGCTTTTTGAAGGGCCAGGAATGGAAGACCTATCTTGAGGCAAGCTATCACCTGGTAAAAGCTAAACTCCCGAAAAAGACCTGCTCTGAACTGGGCATTTGAATCCATTGGTATTAGTATATGCACCCGGAAGATAAGCTCCTGAACTTTTCCGTTTAGGGGGTTCATTTTTAACGCAAAAAACGCATTTTTCGCTTTAAAACAGCCCTGCACACTAACTCAAAACAATTACCTTCGCACTCCCGAAAAAGGGCCCAAGAAAATGAAGAATATCAGGAATTTTTGTATCATCGCCCATATTGACCACGGTAAGTCCACCCTTGCTGACCGTCTTTTGCAAACTACCAATACCATCAGTGAGCGGGAAATGATGGACCAGGTGCTTGATGACATGGACCTGGAACGCGAAAAAGGCATCACCATCAAGAGTCATGCGATCCAGATCAACTATAAACAAAACGGGCAGGATTATATTCTCAACCTGATCGATACACCCGGCCACGTTGATTTCAGCTATGAAGTGAGCCGTGCCCTCGCCGCCTGCGAAGGCGCCCTTTTACTGGTAGATGCCACGCAGGGCATCCAGGCTCAAACCATTTCCAATTTATACCTGGCCATTGAAAATGATCTCGAGATCATTCCCGTAATCAATAAGATCGATATGGACGGGGCCATGATAGAAGAAGTGAAGGACCAGATCATTGAACTTATCGGCTGCAAGGCTGAGGATATTCTTCTTGCGAGCGGCCGGACCGGCATTGGTGTGGATGGCATTCTTGAAGCCATCGTGGAAAGAGTACCCGCTCCAAAAGGAGATCCCCAGGCCCCGCTGCAGGCCCTCATCTTTGACAGTGTTTTCAACAGTTTCCGCGGCATCATTGTTTATTACCGGATCCTGAATGGCTCACTCAAAAAAGGCGATAAGGTAAAATTCGTTTCTACCAACCAGGAATATGAAGCCGATGAAGTGGGCATCCTGAAACTAGGTCTTGAACCTAAAAAAGAAGTTTTCGCCGGCGATGTGGGATACATCATTACCGGTATCAAAAATGCCAAGGAAGTAAAGGTGGGTGATACCATTACCAATGCGCTCAATCCCACTAAAGAAATTATCAAAGGTTTCCAGGAAGTGAAGCCTATGGTATTCGCAGGTATCTTCCCTGTCAATACAGATGAATTTGAAGAGCTGCGTGACTGCATGGACAAGCTCCAGCTCAATGACGCTTCTCTCACCTTTGAACTGGAAACCTCCCAGGCGCTTGGTTTTGGATTCAGATGCGGATTTCTTGGACTGCTTCACATGGAGATCATCCAGGAAAGGCTGGAGCGTGAATTTAACCAGACGGTGATCACCACGGTACCCAACGTAAGTTTCATCGCCTATACCACCAAGGGTGAAAAGGTAATTGTGAACAACCCCACGCAAATGCCTGATCCGGTTAAGATCGACAGGATCGAAGAACCATTCATCAAAGCGCAGATCATCACCAAGCCCGAATATATTGGCAACATCATGACCTTATGCCTTGGTAAAAGAGGAATTCTCATTAACCAGAGTTATCTCACACCCACCAGGGTTGAGCTGGGATTTGAAATGCCTTTGACCGAGATCGTTTTTGATTTTTATGATAAACTAAAAAGTCAAACACGTGGTTATGCTTCTTTT
>CAYWSQ010000027.1:0-23380 GCA_964460925.1 uncultured Flavisolibacter sp.
CCCGCAGTATTGCGGGATTGCTACTTTTTTTATCAAGAAAAAAAGTAGATAAAGAAAGCTTGAGCATCCTTGAAAGAAAAAACTGTATGCAAGGTTGGGAGCAGCTAGTAATGAGCTGCGAGGATGGTGGATCCTTTCAGAAATATCTTGAAGATCCGATTGTTTGAAAAATCAAATGCAAGTCTGCATAAGGTCTTGCAGCTTGCAGCTTGAAGCTTGCATCTAATTCCTCACTCTATTCTGCTCCGTCTCCACCGCCGAGTTATGATTCCGCTGGCGGCCCGTTGTTTTTCCGAAATTATAGGAAAAGGTCAGCGTTGCATTGCATGAATCAAACCAGTTGCGGTAGGTGCCATATGCATCTTTGATACTGGTGATCACGCCATGATTTACCCGCGTATAAAAAACATCCCTTACGATCAAACGTAATGATCCTTTATTGTTCAAAATCTTTTTGCCTACCCCGATATTGAATTGTCCCGTTGCACCGCTAATGATCTGACCAACCAGGATGTCGGTCCGGTAAAATCCGCTCAGCTCTGCTGACCAGCCTTTCTGAAAATTGAACTGGTTGGTGATATTGCTACCAAAATATACCAGGCTGGTATCAAGCTGGTAACCATAAAGGATATCATTGTAATATCTTCTCTGTACTTCACCATAGGCTAAGAGGGTCCACCACCTGGCAGGTTTGAGTGAAACATCCAAGCCCAGTCCAAGAACGGAACTTTTACCGATATTGGCCGGCCGGCTGATGTATATATTATTGGATAGATCGATGGTTTCCTGGATAATGTTGCGTGTACTGCTGTACGAAACCGTAGTAGTGATTTTATTTTTGAAAGTATGCGCCAGTGCAAAGGCATCTGTGATCGTTGGCTGCAGGTAAGGGTTACCCACATAGATGGAAAATTTATCCAGTGGTGAGATGAAGGGGTTCAGGTCCTGGTACACCGGCCTGTCGATTCTTCTGCCATAGGAAAAGCTGAGCTGGTTTCTTTGCACGGAATCCATTCTCCAAAGAAAAAAACCGGTGGGAAAGAGGTTGGTATAACTTCTCCTGAATGATGAATCAGGCCTGACCGTATTACCCAGTTGATGCCCTTTGGAAATGGTATTTTCCAGGCGAAGGCCTAGCTGCAAAGAAAAATATTTCCAGTCGCGGTTGGAACTCACATACGCGGCATTGATAGTCTCTTTATATATAAAATGATTGGTCTTATCATAATCGGGTTCAGTAACCTGGTTGAAAGTGTTGAAGTATTTAGCTGCATTATCAGTATTCACAAAACTGCTTTTGATCCCGCCGCTGATCTTTGCTTTGTCTGAAACCGGGTGCGCATAATCTACCCTTCCCGAATATATCGAGATATCGGAGGGAAGATCACCTGTCAGCAGGTCTTTCCATTTAAGATTTCCATTGGGCGCGAAAGCATGGTTATAGAATTGCTGGTCAACCTGGGCGCTGTACTTTACATAATCAATATCGGCTGCCAGTTCTTTTCCTTTGGAATCGAATTTGTGCAGCAGGTTGATATTGGCGGTTCCATTTTTCCATTTTCCCTGTTGCCTGTTATCGGCAGTGATGGAAGAATCAATATCATTCCCGGCATTTCTGACTGTACTGGTGTTAAGCGTCCGGTCATCTGAAGGACGTGTAATGCCGCTGGTGATGATGCCCAGCGTGGTCTTATCGTTAAGGTAATAATCAATGCCAAGCCTGAGGTTATAGGACTGACTGCTTCTCCTGATGAATGAATTCTGGAAAAATGTAAACCTGGGATCACCATCTGGATGAAAATAATAGCGTTTAATGGTGAGATCATTCACAGAATTATTGAGTGAGTATCCTGCATTACCAAAGAAATTGAAGCGCGGCGATCGGTAATTGAAATTGAAACTGTTGTTGGCACGGGGGTATTTGCCCTGGCCATAATTTATAGTAATGCCTCCGTTAAAGCCCGAGGTCTTCGATTTTTTCGTGCGGATGTTGATAATGCCTGCATTTCCTGCTGCATCATAACGGGCAGGCGGATTGGTGATCACTTCAATTTTATCCAGGCTGCTGGCGGGGAGCGATTTGAGGTAATTGACCAGGTCATTGCCTGAAAGAAATGTAGGCTTATCATCAATGAAGATCATCACCCCTGATTTTCCTCTCAGGCTGATGCCGTCCGTTTCATCCACGTTCACACCCGGCGCTTTTTCTAGCATCTCGAGAGCCGTGGATCCGGCTGCAGAAAGAAAAGCATCCACATTCATTACAGTGCGGTCCACCTGGCGTTCAATGAAAGGTTTGGTAGAGCGAACGGTTATGGCCGAGAGACTGGAATTGCCAGGCTGCAGGTTGATCAGGGGAAGAACCACGGATGCCTGCGCTGCATTCAGTTGTATGCCTGTTGAGTAAGATGTGGCGAAACTTACCATCGACACCTGCAGAAAATAATTCCCCTCCCTTAGATTTTCAAATGAAAACCGGCCTGCGGAATCAGAGAGCATGGTCTTTACAACAGAAGAATCCTGCAGGTTCTTGAGCAGGATAGTGGCATGGGAAACTGCCCTGCTGTCATGATCAGCAATGGAGCCGGAAATGCGGAACTGGGCGTGCAATTGTAAGCTGGTCAATACACAGGTGAGCATGACCGTTAGGGTAAATATTCTTTTCATAAGCTGGCCGCTAAACTAACGGGAGCGGCCGCGCATAAAATCTTAATTTGGGAAGAACGGTCTGAACTGCTATTGGAAAGGGTCAATGGACCATGGACCATTGACCATGGTCTATTCACTCTCTTTGTCAGGCGTCACCTCTATTACATCGGAAACAATCATCACACCTTTCGGAAAATAAATGGATAAAAGTTTCTGGTAATCCTGCGCTTCTTCGCGTGTCCGAAAATTACCTGCTTTCAACTTGAAGTAGGGGGTCTGGTACACCAGGTATGCTTTCAATTCGGGGAAATGTGTGTAAACCTTGGTCTTGGCAGCAGTGGCCTCGTCCCTTTTATTGGTGTTCACCACCAGCAGCCTGTAACCTCGTGCCGTGCGGGCATTGGCTTTTTTGATGGCAGCGTTCACACCGGCCTGCTTTTTCACGAGCAGGTCTACCCTGGGATCCTTGTGGATCACAACTGTATTCACGGTATCAGCGGCCTTCTGGGCGTAAACCATACCGGGAAAAAGGAATAAGAGGGAGAGGAATAAAAATTTCATCTTGTTAAGTTAAGCTGCCGGTTCAAAAATCTTTCCAAACCCTAAACAACCGCTTCATTTTAACGAGCTGTTATAGGATGAGCTTTATTTTTAATAACCTCCGCCGCCCGCGCCGATATTTTCTATCGGGTGCCAGGTGGTCTTGATCTCCTGTGTATCCATGATAAAATAGGGTGATTGTGCTTTTTCACCGTACCAGTTGATGTTCTGGTGCTGAACGAAACGCTTCACATTTACAGCTCCTTTTTCCTGCAATTCTTTCTGCATGGCTGTATCATCGCCACAATACACAACAGCGTTGATATCCATGTGTGCTGCAAACTGGGGTGCGATCTCAGATACCTTACCTGTTAGAATATTTACTACACCTCCCGGCAGGTCAGATGAATGTAATACTTCAGCAAAACTGATCGCGCAAAGCGGTTTGGTTTCGGAAGCCAGCACAAGGCAGGTATTACCACCTGCGATCACCGGTGCAATCACAGACACCAGTCCAATCAGCGCATTATCCTGCGGCGCAATGGCTGCCACCACACCCGTGGGTTCGGGAACGGAAAAATTAAAATGGGAAGAAGCCACCGGGTTCACTGAGCTGAAGATCTGCTGGTATTTATCACACCATCCGGCATAATGGATGAGGCGGTCAATGCTTGTATTTACTTCTTTAAGGGCCTGGCCTTTTGATTGTCCCTGGCTTACCATCTCTTCAATGAACTGTTGTTTCCTGCCTTCCAGCATTTCAGCCATGCGGTAAAGGATCTGTCCGCGGTTGAATGCCGCACGGGCCGACCATCCTTTGAAAGCAGCACGTGCTGCCACCACCGCATCACGGGCATCCTTACGCGAAGAAAGGCAAACATTGGCAAGCGGCTGCCCGTTGCTGCCGGTAGCGATGTAGTACCTGCCGCTTTCCGTTCTCGGGAACTGTCCGCCTATGTACAATTTATAGGTCTTCATCACCTCCACTCTTTTATTGGAGGCAGAAGCTTCCAGCCCGTTCTCACTAATGGCCAGCTTTGATTTATTTTCCGCGAGTTTACCCATGATATCCTTTTTTCAGTTGCCCGGAATTGAACCGGGCAGATTTTATTAATTCAATTTTACGTATGCGCCGAGGCCATGTAATCCTCCCTCTCTTCCATAACCGCTTTCCTTGTAACCACCGAATGGGGCCGTGGGATCAAACTTATTGTAGGTGTTGGCCCATACCACGCCTGCTTTCATTTTAGTGGTGAGGTTGAAGATCTTTGATCCCTTATCTGTCCATACACCCGCACTCAATCCATAAGCAGTATTGTTTGCTTTTTCAATCACCTCCTCATCAGTTCTAAATGTCTGGATGGCCAGTACCGGTCCAAAAATTTCTTCCTGTGCAATGCGGTTGCTCTGCGCCACATTGGTAAAAAGGGTAGGCCTGAAGAAAAATCCTTTGTCAGGAATGCGGCAGCCGCTCTGGTAAAATTCAGCGCCTTCTTTTTTTCCCAGGTTCACGTATTTATTGATGATATCAAGTTGTGACCTGGAATTGATCGCGCCGATATCTGAATTCTTATCCATGGGATCACCCACGATCAGGGTTTCGATGCGGTCCTTCAGTTTGCGCAGCACGGTATCGTAAACAGATTCCTGTACAAAAAGCCGGGAGCCCGCACAGCACACATGTCCCTGGTTGAAATAGATCCCGTTGATGATGCCTTCTACGGCCTGGTCAAGAGGAGCATCATCAAAAATGATGTTGGCAGCCTTGCCACCCAGTTCAAGTGTCAGCTTTTTGCCGGTGCCGGCAATTGAACGCTGGATGATCTTGCCCACTTCAGTAGAACCCGTAAAAGCGATCTTGTTGATGCCGGGATGATTCACGATATCGGCACCTGTCTGCCCGTAACCTGTAATAATATTCACCACACCTTCCGGCAGCCCGGCCTCCTGTATGATCTCCGCCAGTTTCAGGGCTGTGAGGGGAGTGGTTTCCGCGGGTTTCAAAACCACCGTGTTGCCTGCCGCAAGCGCCGGCGCGATCTTCCAGGCCGCCATCAGCAAAGGAAAATTCCATGGAATGATCTGTCCCGCCACCCCCAGCGACTGGGGTTGCCTGTTGGGAAAAGCATAATCCAGTTTGTCGGCCCAGCCTGCATAATAGAAAAAATGGTTCGCGGCCAGTGGCACGTCAATATCTCTGGATTCACGGATGGTCTTTCCCCCGTCCAGTGTCTCGATCACTGCCAGTTCCCTTGCTCTTTCCTGGATCATCCTTGATATACGATAGATGTATTTGGCCCTTTCGGCTGCGGGCATCTTTCTCCAGTATTTATCATAAGCGTTCCTCGCGGCTTTAACGGCCTTGTCTACATCAGCGGTATTGGCTTCTGCTACTTCTGCCAGTTTTTTTTCGTTGGCCGGGTTGATGGTGTCAAAATATTTTCCTGAAGAAGGTTTTACAAATTTCCCATTGATGAAAAGATCATAACGTTCTTTCAATTGTATATGGCTGCTGCTTTCAGGTGCGGGTTCATACTCCCAGCCTGAATTGAATTTCAGTTTGGGTGCACCATTGCTTTTTGCAGGGGCTTTTTGTTTTTGTTGGACTGGCTTTTTTGATTTCACTGCCATAAATTATTTTTTATTCCTGCAGGATTTTTTAAAATGCTTCAGGGTATGGTTGTTTGATCTTTACTCACATCACGTTTAAACCGGTAGAAAAAAGGCAACCGCAAAGGACGCGAAGATGCGCAATGAGAAGCGCAAAGTGAGTACTCTATAAGTCATTAATTAAAGTTTAGCTCTGATGAATCAGTCAATGGAAAAATAATCCGCGCTCTGGTAAAGACCTGTTTTTTCTTTCACCAGTTGCATCAATACATCATTGGCCAGGCTGCTGGCCCCAAAGCGGAACCATTCATTGGTCATCCAGTCTTCACCCAATACTTCGTTCAGCATCACGAGATAATGCAGCGCCGCTTTGGCCTTGGAAATGCCACCAGCGGGTTTCATGCCAATCATTTTTCCTGTGTGATAATAAAAATCACGGATCGCTTCCAGCATGGTGAGCGTCACGGGCATGGTGGCTGCGGGTTGAACCTTGCCGGTGGAGGTTTTAATGAAATCAGCCCCAGCGTACATGGCAATATCACTGGCCCTGCGCACCTTGTCGAGGGTAACGAGTTCGCCGGTTTCAAGTATTACTTTGAGGCGGGCATCACCGCAGGCTTCCTTCACGGCAGCGATTTCATCAAACACAAAATTATATTCACCCGAAAGGAAGCGTCCCCTCGAGATCACCATGTCCACTTCGTCTGCACCTTCATTCACGGCAAACCGGGTATCACGCAATTTTACGTCGGTGGCAGCCTGGCCGCTTGGAAAGGCTGTAGCTACAGATGCGATCTTAATGCCTGAACCTTCCACCGCTTTTTTGGCCACTTTAACCATGGAAGGATACACACATACCGCTGCAACGGTGGGCAGTCCCTCATAGACATCGTGCAGGTGCCTGGCCTTATAACAAAGCTGGCGCACTTTGCCGGGAGTATCCTTGCCTTCGAGCGTGGTAAGGTCAATCATGTTCAGCACCAGTTTCAGACCCTGCACCTTCGATGATTTTTTGATGCTTCTTTTGGTGAAGCGCGAAACCCTTTCTTCCTGTCCTACCTGGTCAATGGCTGGTGTGAACCTGAAATCAGGTATGATGATCTTTTCTTTTACAGCTTGCATATGGGGAATTTTCACCGGCTTCAAAAGTAATCTTATTTGGCAGCAGGCCGAAATAAATGAGACCCCCGCGAGGCCCCCGGCTGCCGCTGCTCATTCTATTGAAACGCCTCCCATAATTTGGAGCGGCTGCATTTAAAAAGTATTTAAATTGGGAACGCTACAATCACATGATCCTTTTTACCAAGCATTAAAATTGTTCTACACATGAGAAAAGCTAACGGCTTCTTACTGGCCTGTGGACTTTTGCTTCTTACGAGCCTGGCTTCGGCCCAGCCCACCTATCCCGAGAATGGTGTGGCCAATCCGAAATACGGGCATTACGCATTCACCAATGCCACCATCGTAAAGGACGCGAATACCACCATCAACAATGCCACACTGGTGATCAAAGACGGAAAGATCGTTTCAGTGGGCGCTAACATCAAACCGCCGGCTGGCGCAATTGAAGTGGACTGCAAGGGTAAGTACATCTATCCTTCCTTCATTGATATCTATGCCGACTATGGCACCACGCTTCCCCAACAGCAGGGAGGTGGTTTTAATTTTGCCCAGCAGCCCCAGCTCGAAACGGCTACCAAGGGTGCTTATGGCTGGAACCAGGCCATTAAAAGTGAAGCGGATGCCTTCCGCGTTTTTGCTTTTGATGCCAACAAGGCAAAATCTTTGAGAGATGCCGGTTTCGGTACTGTGCTGTCTCATGTACGCGATGGTATTGCCAGGGGCACGGGCACACTGGTAACACTGGCTACTGAAAAAGAAAATTTCTCGATCCTGAAAGAAAAGGCTTCCGCGCATTATTCATTCAACCGCGGAAGTTCCAGGCAGAGTTATCCCGGTTCCATGATGGGTATGATTGCGCTTTTGCGCCAGACCTATCTCGATGCCCAGTGGTATAAGAATAAGCCTGCCGCAGAAGGACTGAACCTGAGCCTGCAGGCCTGGAACGATAACCAGGGACTGCCCCAGATCTTCGAGGCCAATGATAAATGGAATAACCTGCGTGCCGACCGTATCGGAGATGAATTCGGCGTGCAGTACATCATCAAGGCCGGACAGAATGAATACCAGCGCATCAGGGAAATGAAAAGCACCGGCGCAACTTTCATTCTTCCTCTCAATTTTCCGCAGGCACAGGATGTGGAAGATCCCAATGATGCCCGCTTCGTTTCACTTACCGATATGAAGCACTGGGAGATGGCGCCATCCAACCCGGCTGCTTTCGAAAAAGCAGGCATTCCATTTTGTCTCACCACTTCAGACCTGCGTGATCCCAGGACCTTTATGACCAACCTGCGAAGCGCTTTCAATTACGGGCTCAGTGAGACTGCCGCCTTGACGGCGCTTACGAAAACACCAGCCACCGTGCTGGGTGTTTATGATAAGGTGGGAAGTCTTGATGCCGGCAAACTCGCCAATTTCATTATTACTTCCGGACCCATCTTCAATGAAAGGACAACCGTGTACCAGAACTGGGTGCAGGGCATCAAATACAGTGTGAAGGATGAGAGTTGGACAGATCCCCGCGGACAGTACAAGATCACGATGAACAGGTCAACCGGGCCGGTTGAATACATGCTCGATTTTAAAAGCAATAACGCCGCAAGCCTGATCGGTAAGGATACCATCACTTCAAAATTTTATTTTGATGGAAGGCAGGTGCGCATCAACGTGGCTCCTGAAAGAAGGATGCCAGGTGAATCGTTCCGCCTGAGCGGAATGGTGAATGAAGGCGGATGGAGCGGAACCGGTGAGGACAGCCTGGGTAATATGTTTACCTGGACAGCCGTAATGAATACACCATCGGCACAGCGTTCCGACAGTGCAAGGCCACGCAGGCCGGGACAAACAGGAAGCGTGATCTATCCATTCATGCCTTATGGCTGGACGGAAGACCAGGCGCCGAAGCAGGAAACCATCCTGATCAAAAACGCAACGGTCTGGACCAATGAGAGCGAAGGTGTTTTGCAAAATGCAGATGTGCTGATCCGCAATGGCAAGATCGTTTCTGTTGGTAAAAATCTTTCAGATGCCAACGCACGTGTGATCGATGGTACAGGCAAACATGTTACACCGGGTATTATTGACGAACATTCACACATCGCTGCTGCTTCCATCAATGAAGGTGGCCAGAGTGTGACCTCGGAGGTTCGGATTGCTGATAATATCAATCCTGATGATGTAAACATCTACAGGCAGTTGAGTGGCGGTGTCACCACCTCGCATATCCTGCATGGATCTGCGAATGTGATCGGCGGCCAAACCCAATTGATCAAACTGCGCTGGGGTGCCAATGATGAAGACCTCAAATTCAAAAACTGGCCGGGGCAGATCAAGTTTGCGCTGGGTGAGAATGTGAAACGCTCCCCTGCCGCCATTGGCAACAGTTCCAACAACATCCGTTATCCCGACACCCGCATGGGTGTGGAGCAGGTGCTGGTGGATGCCTTCTCCCGTGCCAAAGACTATAAAAAAGCATGGGCTGATTACAATTCTGCGAAAGATAAAAAAGGTCTCACGCCTCCAAGAAGGGACCTGGAACTGGACGCTCTTGTTGAGATACTTGATAAAAAACGTTTCATCACCTGCCATTCCTATGTGCAGAGCGAGATCAACGGCGCAATGGAAGTAGCGGAGCGCATGGGTTATACCGTCAACACCTTTACGCATATCCTTGAGGGTTATAAAGTAGCTGATAAGATGAAGGATCATGGTTCGAATGCTTCCACCTTCTCCGACTGGTGGGCTTATAAAATGGAAGTGCAGGATGCAATTCCATACAATGCGGCCATCATGCACAAGATCGGATTAAACGTGGCGATCAATTCAGATGATGCGGAAATGGCGCGCCGCCTGAACCAGGAAGCGGCCAAGATCGTCAAATATGGCGGTGTAACAGAAGAAGAAGCATTGAAAATGGTAACACTCAATCCTGCCAAGATGCTGCACGTGGCTGACCGCGTGGGAAGCCTGAAAGCCGGCAAAGATGGTGATGTGGTATTGTGGAGCGATCATCCCCTGAGCATTTATGCCAAACCCCTGTACACCATCGTTGATGGCATCATTTATTTTGACAGGGCCAAAGATGAGATGCTGCAAAAGCAGGTAGACAGTGAAAGAACCAGGCTGGTAAAAAAACTGGTGGGAGAAAAAAGAGGAGGCATGCCGGTTACGCCTGCCATACCAAGTTACCAGCTCATGCACACCTGTTCCGACCATTTGCACAGCCATGGTTTGCTCACCATTGACGCGGACGAAGTTGAAAACAATTAAAATTCAGGAAATGAAAAATATTCTCTTCATTCTATTCATTTTTATTTTCTCCGCGGCTTCCGCGCAGGAAACGGTTTATCCATCGGGTAAACAAACACAGCCCGTTGCTATAGTAGGTGCAACGGTACACACCGGAACAGGCCAGGTGATCGAGAATGCAACCATTGTAATGGTTGATGGAAAGATCACCGCTGTAGGAGCCAATGTTACCATTCCTTCGAATGCGCAGCGTATAGATGCGGTGGGAAAGCATGTATATCCAGGCCTGATACTGGCTTCCAGTAATCTTGGTTTGGTGGAGATTGGTTCTGTACGTGCTACCAATGATGTAAGGGAGATTGGTGATATGAATCCGAATGTGCGGTCAATAGTGGCCTACAATACCGATTCCAAGATCATCAACACGCTTCGCTCCAATGGTATCCTGATGGCGAATATTGTACCTGAAGGCGGACTGTTAAGCGGTAGTTCTTCCGTAGTGCAGCTTGATGCCTGGAACTGGGAAGATGCTGCCATCAAAACCGATCATGGCATACACCTGAACATTCCGAATATGCTGGCACGTCCCAGGTTTGGTTTCGGTGGCGGTGGTTTTTCCGGTCCCAATGCCGGCCCACCCTCCGACCCGGTGAAAGAAGCCCTGGACAAACTGGAAATGGTAAAATCATTTTTCAGGGAAGCAAAAGCGTACAATGGATTGTCAACCCGTGAACAGACAAACCTGAAATATGCTGCTGTTAAAGGGCTGTTTGATAAAAGCCAGAAACTGTATGTGCATGCCAATACGGTGAAGCAGATGCTGGTGGCGCTTGATTTTGTAAGAGAGTTTGGGTTTGATGTGGTGATTGTAGGCGGCAGTGATAGCTGGCAGATCGCTGACCTGCTGAAGCAGAATAATGTTTCAGTGATCTTGAACCAGCCACACAGTTTGCCAACCATGCCTGATGATGATGTGGACCAGCCTTATAAAACACCGGCCATGCTGGCGAAGGCAGGCGTCAATTTTGTGATCAATGATGAAGACGGGCAGACACGCGGCCGCAACCTCATGTTCAACGCGGGTACTGCTGTTGCTTACGGACTTTCCAAAGAGGAAGCATTAAAAGCCATTACGCTGAATGCCGCCAAAGCACTGGGTGTTGAAAAACAGACCGGCAGCATTGAAGTTGGAAAGGACGCAACGATCATCATCAGCGATGGAGATATCCTGGATATGCGCAGCAGCCAGGTGACCCATGCTTTTATCCAGGGCAGGAAGATCAACCTGGATGATAAGCAGAAGCAGTTGAACAACCGGTATTTGCATAAGTATAATTTGAAGCAGTTTTAAGGAAGCTGCTAGCTGCTAGTACCAAACTAAAGAACAATGATAAAACAGGGACGCAGGGATGTGTCCCTGTTTTATTTGAATAATTCAAATTTGTTGTGCTCTAACAGCTTTATAAATCCATCTCTTGCCAAACTAGATGATGGCCTGTAGTGCCAATGATGGAATCCGTATTCCAAACTATATAATTCTCTCGTCTGCTTGTATAGTTAAAAAGATCTTCGTCTATTGTAGTCAACTTTATTTTTTTATGGGCATCAAGCGTAAGATTTGTTTGGCCAGTTATTGAATGAACCACAATATCAAGATATCCATTTTCAAGAATGTTTTTTTGTTGCTCTTTCAGAAAGTTCGTTGTAGTTGTTTTGTCTGTAAAATGTTTTGCAACCCAGAGTTCTGTTTGGTCATCATCCCAGAAGTTGTTTATGTAAATCCAAAAGCCATCAATCGATGGCAAGAAATTAATTGATTTAAATAGTAGTTCAATCAGGTTTTTTTTAGAGACAACAAATTCAAATTCAAAAATCCCATTTTCATTTCGACCGTAGGCAACGAAAGTTTCTTTAATAAGGTCATATTCGTATTCACCGTCCTCTATACTTTTAACTATGCCAATTGGTGGAATGAATGACTTGTCTGGATCGTTGTATGGAAAAGCATGAATTGTAGGACTTTTGTAAACGGCGTCATTCAGCTCAATCAGTTCATCTACATTCATTACCAGTTCCAAACTTTCCAGTAATCCTGCTTCTATTAAATGAGGGTTATAAAAATTATTTGTAACGGAAGCTTTTAGAGTCTTCTCTAATGCTTCACCTAAATGAGTGCCATATGCATAAAAGTTTCCAAAAACGCCAGTGCTCTTATCTTGTTTTCCTTCTAATAGGAAATACCAAAGTTCCTCGTTCATGAGTTGAATATAGACACATTTTTTACTTATCGATTGGTTCCGAATAATTCATCTTCCAACGGCTCACTACAAGTGTAACTGCCATGAGAGTTATAATAGCCGAGTAATACTCTCCAATAACCCAGTTTAATATTGGATATAGAAGTCCGTAGGCTAAAATGGCCAAAATGAGCGTTAAAATGAATAGGATCATTGATTTCCACAAAGGCAAGCCGATGAGAAAGGTTAGTACAATAAAATATAGCAGATTAATTCCGACGCATATTGCAAAATACCTGATCCCCTCACCAATTTTTTGACCGGCTGCTCCTGCTGCATGTCCCAATGCTTGAATTAGAACCACAAACTCAGGTGTTTTTTTATCATATATAAAAGGCTGAGTAGGGCTTTGATTTAAAGAAATATAAATAATAGTAAAGAAAATTGTGGTTAATGAGTAAATCGTAAAAGGTAGAAGTCTCACTAATTTCATAGACTTTTTTAAGTTTTTACAGGAGAATTACTGGTGGTGATCTGAAAATTTTCCAATCCAGATTGTATCTAGCCTTCCTCTAAAATTAAAAATATAGTAATCATCCGTTCCATTGATAATGGTATATATAATAGGTTTTGTATCATTTCTCAAGTCCTCTTTAATTTAAGCTCATATTTGCATTCTCCATGCCATTGGATGTAAAATTCCGTTGTGTCCCCAATGAAAAATTCACTAATCTGCAATTCATTAGAATTATTTCTTAAAATAGAATACGTTGCTTCCCTCCAGTTCCCAAGGCCTGAACTATTATGCATTTTGTAATAAAATTCACCTTTATGGTAGCGTTTACAATCAAAAGACTTTACTCTTAGTGGCCTGCAGGAAACAGCAGCAATTAAAATGATGAGGATCCATAAAACTTTCATGATGGTTGATATCATTTCACCTCCTTCGAATAAGCTTCCAGCTTCGATTTCTCATTTGCTGTAAGGCTTGAATACCCACGCCGGCTGATCTTATCAAGGATGCGGTCCACTTCTTTCTGCATCTCCGACTTCCTGGCATTATAACGCTGGTCGATCGTGAGTTTTTCTTTTGGCTTGTCAAAAATATTCCGGCTGCCCAGGAACAGGTGCGGTTTTTTTGCGAGCAGGTAAATCAATACCAGGCAGGGAATGGTTACAACTAAAATTGGAAGCAGGTTATTTTTCAATGAGGAGGGCTCCATGGCAATGGCCAGTAACATGCCGGCAAGCGCACCACCGAGGTGTGCATCATGGCCTAAATCATCAAAACGGCCACGGAGCGCAAATATGGAAATGCTTACAAACAGGAGTCCATAAAGCCAGGCGGGTATGGAAAAAGGAAAGGGAAAAATGCCGATTCCCATGCCGGGAAAAATGGCAATTGCGGCAAAGATCACGGCACATACTGCGCCTGATGCCCCTGCGGAACGATAATAATGATGTTTATGAATGAGAAGAGATAGGAGGTTGCCTGCTATGGCTCTTAAAAATAGATCAGCAGGTAATGCAGCGGCCCCAGGTAAAGTTCCACCGCTTCACTGAATGCGTACAATGAAAACATATTGAAGAGCAGGTGCATCCAGCCGGTATGGAGGAGGGCGGAGCTGATGAGCCGGTAGTATTGTTTTTCTACCAGCACTTTTTCAACGCTGAAAATATACTTCTCATAAAATGCTTTGTCCCTGAATCCTTGCCAGGAAAAAAGGACTGTGATGATGATGAGGAATAAACTCAGGACACCCATGTCACTAATTTAAAGAAAACTGTTTAGCGGTTCAAAGTCGGGTGAAATATTTAACAGGAGTGTATTTGGATTGATTAAGGATGGTTAACCGCCAAGGACACGAAGAACGCAAAGGAATCGCAAAGAATACTCGGATTATCCTTTGCGTTTCTTCTTTGCGCCCTTGGCGTCCTTAGAGGTTAATTGTATTCCAAAACCACTACTGTATCACCGCATTGATCATTCCCCATAATTCATTGTCAAACCCGGATAGCGCGAAATTTGGATTGGCCGGGTTGGCAGCATTGCCCATTCTGACAATAACCATTTTCTTCGAAGGGATCACATAAATACGCTGGTCTTCGGCACCCATGGCTGCATACATGTCGGCAGGCGCATTGGGTATCAGCGTACCAGGAAAAACGGTCTGTCCGCCCGGAAGCATATAACTGGATTTACCATTAAGCCACCACAGGTAACCATAAGAAGGATTGATGGCCTGTGAAGTTGAAACACTTTCTGTGAAGAATGATTCAGACAGCACCTGCTCACTGTTCCATTTACCCTTATTGAGGGCAAGCAATCCAAATCTCGCCATGCTCCTGGTATTGCTGTGATATACTTTGAAGATGATCCCATTATTCCAGAAACCGTCCATCCCGATCCTGCTTTTGAGCTTGTCATTGAAGTAAGTTTCGAAATCCAATCCAGAAGCAGCATCCACCACATCCATCAGTTTTTGAAATACATTATGGTACGACCACCTGGTTCCGGCATCGGCCAAATAGGTAAGGTTGGCCCTGATCACGAGTTCACTGGCATCACTGATACCCGAAGTCATCGTAAGCAGGTGCCTGATCTGAATAAGATTTTCTTTATCAGCGGGCTCACTGGTCCAGCCCACGCCCAGGTGGTCAGATACTTTGTCATTGATCTGCAGCAGGCCTTCCTGTTGCGCCATTCCAGTGGTGGCTGTTACCAGGGTTTTGCCCGCACTGTTCCATTGCCAGGTGGCACCTGCCGAGTGCCCATCGAAATAATTTTCCATGGCAATCTTTCCATTCACCAAAATCATAAATGATTTGGTGTTCTTCTGCTGCAGGTAATTTAAAAGTGGCTGAATATTCTGGTGTTTCCATCCGAGTGCTGAATGAGAAATGGTTGACCATTCATTACCCTGGGGTGGATAGTACATGGAATCATTGTCAGTGTCCGGCTCTGTAGGCTTTTTACAGCCGGCCATTACTACTATTATAATGGATAAGACCAGGAAAGGTTTCATCGGGTTTTTCATTTGGAATTAATTTACACTGGAAGGTTTAACGTATCAATTAACTAAATAATCTCCAGGGTTTAACGCGAGTCTAAAATATGGCATCCTCTCAATAAATGAAAGATACCTTCAACAAGAACATGATGGGGTTTACAACACTTGCCTGGAAAACTGGATGCAGTTTATTTCAGAGGTAAGTTGGGTTGACCGGTAGAACTGTATGGCTTCACGATCATCTGCTTCAGCCTGGACAAAGATCTCCTGGAATTTTTTTTCTTTGCCAAGCTGTACGAGATATTCGATCAGCTTTTTGCCTGCACCTTTTCGTTGCCATGAGGGCAGCACTCCCACATCATAAATATAGGCTGCATCGTTTTCACTGTAATAGGAGGGGAGCAAATGAACAGTGAGTCCCCCAATTACCTCCTGGTCATGGGAAGCAATGATGCAGAAAAAGTCCCGCCGTTTCAGCAGGCTTTCAAGATAATGCCTTGGTGGACATGGTGAGTCCTCTCTTTCAAAAACGGTTGCAAAGACCTTGAGAAGGGATTTGAAATGCTCATGGTCGCCAGGCCTCAGAATTGTAATATTGAACTCCATCCTCTATCAACATTTATCCTGCTATTTTCTTCCGGGAGCCCACATTCTTTATAGGGATTGAGCTGAGAATAGTGGTTCCTTCACCCGGCACTGACATGATCTGTGTTACTCCTCCTATTTCTTCAGCTCTCTTTTTCATATTGCTTAAACCATTGCCTTTACCGGATAACGGATCGAAACCTTTGCCATTATCAGTGACCTTCAGTTCAATATTTTCCTGGACCTGTTTCAGGCTCACTGAAATTTTGGCAGGGCAGGCATACTTCATAGCATTATTTACTGCTTCCTTAAAGATCAGGTAGAGTGCTCTTTTCTGGTACATCGACAAGCGGGAAGTACCGAGGTCACTTACTTCAATCTGTCCCTGTATCCCCTTGCTGTTGCACAGGGCATATAGAAAATTCTCCATTCTTTCCTGCAAGTGCAGAGAATCCTGGTCGTTTGATTTGATCATCCATACGATATCACCCATCTTGTCCATGGTTTCCCTGGAATAGTCAGCCACCTTGCCCAGCATTTCTTTTTGCGGGGCAGACATGGAATTCCATCCCGTTGCGATCTCGCTGAGCATATGAATACTGCTGATGGAACTTCCCACTTCATCGTGCAGGTCGGCTGCAATGGACTGCCTTAGTTTCATTTCCTTGATACGCTGCTGCAACTGGTTCCGGTTCACAAGCAGCAGGATGCCGATCACTGCCAGCACGATCAGTGCAAATGATCCGCCTAAAAGAAGTCGCTGGCGAGAAAGCTTCTGCTGCTGCAGTTCATTGTTTTTGTTCAGCACAGTAATCTCGTTATTCTTCTCGTTGATCTGGAAAGTGGTTTGCATATTGGCAATGTCCTCATCATACTTTCTTGCCGCAAGCGAATCGCTGAGTTGTTTGCTCGTTGAAAGGAACTGGTAAGCTAACTGGTGATTGTTGGTTTTATAATAGGCTTCTGAGAGCAATTCAGTAATTGTATGCTCTTCTTCCAGCAATTCCAGTTTTTTGAGAAGGGTAAGGGATTTCAAACCTTCATCAATAGCCTTTGCAAAATTATTTTCAGCCAGGTAGATCTTTGCGAACAGTGTATGAGCAATTCCAATCTGTTTTTCATTATTCTGTTCAACTGCATAGGCCATGGCTTTTTCTACATATTCCTTTGCCGGCTTGTACTGGTTTTTTTTGAAGTGGATGTGACCGATATTGCCATAATACATGGGAAGGTTCACCTTATCTGAAGTTTCATCAGCGAGTTTGATGGCACGCTTGTATAAAACAATAGCGGAATCATGATTTCCAGCTTCACTGTTTAATGCAGCCATATTGTTCAATACAATCCCAAACATTCTTTTATTGCCTCCATCGAGATAGAGTTTTCCCGCTCTTTCATAATATTCGCCGCTTTCCTTATATTTTTCCTGGAAATAATAAATCGATCCAAGCGTATGAAGAATACGGGCCCTCCGGTCATTGCTGTTGGCCAGTTCAGCAAAATGCCAGGCCGAATCACAATCTTTTACAGATTGTTTGAAATTGCGCAATTGCATATGGTAATCACCCCTGTTGAGGTAAACCAGCGCGAGCCGGGTGGGATCTCCCACAATGCGGGAGGATACAATGGATGAATCAATATAGATAAGCGCGGAGTCAAGCTGACCATTAAAATTATAGGCGGTGGAGATATTCAGGTAACAGCCTGCCACTCCTTTTTCAAACCTGAGTTTTTTACCCAGCCGCACGCCTGCTTTTCCATAGGAGATGGCAACGGGAGGGTCGCTGTTCAGGATGGTACCTGCGAGCGCCCGGTAAATAATGACTTTATTGGTATCCTCTTTTGCTTTTTTCAATTCCCCGAGCAGGGAATCAACCAGGCGTTGTGCATATAGCGTGCAGGAACAGGTTAGCAGTAATACCAGCCCGGCAATGAATTTTTTTCCCATAAATGATCGAATCAGTTGTGCGCATTGAATTTAATCAAGTTATTCTAAAGAAAGAGCCTTTGTAGCCAGGTAATATCAATGGGTCAACATCAATAGGTATTCTACTGAAAAGGCTGGCTATGTAAATCATGTTTGGAATGTCCTGCCAACCTCCGGGGTAACCTCGGAGGTTGGCAGACAACTTTCGGTGAGTTTAATATTAGAGATGACGGGCTCAGGGAAATCCCCGACCTCCGAGGTAACCTCGGAGGTCGGGCGGTGCTGAGATGTTTTGAATATACCACCAGGGGTTGCTGCTAAATCAAAAATCATTATGTAGATGTTCCTAAGGTAAACCTGGTGCATAGAACCCAGGTATAACCTCCGAGGTGACCCCGGAGGTTGGCAGACAACTTTCAATGAAATCAACATTACAAGATGATTGTTTCAAAGAATCCCGGACCTCCGAGGTAACCTCGGAGGTTGGATGACCAATTCTGCAACATCGCGACCAGGCATCAATCTGCTAAAAAAATAACCCCGGAGGTTGATCTCCGGGGTTGGTATAATGGTGTAAGCGGACATGCCATTGGCATATCCCTACTTTATGATTCTTTACCGTGACAGTTCTTGAATTTTTTTCCGCTGCCACAGGGACATGGATCATTGCGTCCTGTCTTTGGTCCCACTTTCATGGGTTCCTGCTTCACGGCCGGGCCACCGGATGGATCATAATAATCTTTTTCATTCGCCGCGTAATCATCACCCACCGCATCAATCTCAGCTTTGTTGGCCTTTAGCTTACTCATATCAGTTTTTTCCTGGCGGCCTTCTTTCAATACAGGTTGTCTAGGACCCTGAACAGTTTGTTGCGGGCCTTCCTGCACGGGAAGATTCGCATGGCAAAGGAAGGAAACAATATCACGGTTTACCCCGCTGCTCATGCGGCGGAATAAATTATAGGCTTCCACTTTATAAATTACCAATGGATCTTTTTGCTCGAGGTAGGCCGTCTGTACACTTTGTTTCAGGTCATCCATCGCACGCAGGTGCTCCTTCCAGGCATCATCAATAATGGCCAGGGTAATATTCCGCTCCATGGCATTGCACAATTCCTCACCATCCGTGCTCAGTGTTTTGTCAAGGTTGGTAAGCACATTGATTCCCTTGCGTCCATCAGTGAAGGGAACCATCACATTTTCAATATGACTTCCCTGCGTTTGCCTGATATTCCTGAACACCGGCACTGCTTTTTTTCTTACATCTTCCTTATGCCTCTGGTAATTGGTAATGGCTTCAGTATACAGTTCGTCGGTTAAGCTAGCTGCATCCTTTTTCTTGAAACTCTCTTCATCAATTTGTGAATCAAGACCGAAAGTAACAATGCAGGCCAGCCTGAATCCTTCAAAATCTTCCTGCTCCCTGTGTGTGCTCACTATTTCTTCAGCGGTCACCGAGAAAGCATTATCAATATCAAGCGCGAGGCGTTCACCAAACAAAGCGTGGTTCCTGCGATCGTACACAGCATTCCGCTGCTTATTCATCACGTCATCATATTCCAGCAGTCTTTTCCTGATGCCGAAGTTATTTTCCTCCACTTTCTTCTGTGCTCTCTCAATGGATTTGGTGATCATGCTGTGCTGGATCACTTCACCTTCCTTATAACCGAAACGGTCCATCAGTCCCGCGATCCTTTCACTGCCGAACATGCGCATCAGGTCGTCTTCCAGTGAAACATAGAACTGAGTGGTTCCGGGATCTCCCTGGCGACCGGCACGACCGCGCAACTGCCTGTCCACACGGCGTGATTCATGTCTTTCTGTACCAATAATGGCAAGTCCACCTGCTTCTTTCACTCCAGGTCCGAGCTTGATATCCGTACCACGGCCGGCCATGTTGGTGGCAATGGTGATGGCTCCTGGCAAACCTGCTTCCGCAACCACCTGGGCTTCTCTTGCGTGCTGTTTGGCATTAAGTACATTATGCGGGATCTTTCTAACCGAAAGCATCCTGCTCAGTAATTCACTCACCTCAACCGAAGTGGTACCTACCAGCACAGGCCTGCCTGCATTGCGCAATGCTTCGATCTCTTCGATTACCGAATTGAATTTTTCTTTCCTGGTCTTGTACACCTTGTCCTGGTGATCTTTCCGGATCACAGGTATATTGGTGGGAATCGTTACCACATCCAGCTTATAGATACTCCATAATTCCGCTGCTTCCGTTTCAGCAGTACCGGTCATACCGGCAAGCTTGTGGTACATACGGAAATAATTCTGCAGCGTAACCGTTGCATAGGTTTGTGTGGCTGCTTCAATCTTTACATTTTCCTTCGCTTCAATAGCCTGGTGAAGGCCATCAGAATAACGGCGTCCATCAAGGATACGGCCGGTTTGCTCATCCACGATCTTCACCTGGCCATCCATCACCACGTATTCAACATCCTTATCAAACAGGGTGTATGATTTCAGCAATTGCTGCACTGAGTGAATGCGGTCTGCCTTCTGCGAATAATCATTCAGCACTTCTTCCTTGCGCTGCATTTTTTCTTCGGCAGTTGCTTCCGCCTGTTCAATATCATTCAGTTTAACGCCTATGTCGGGAAGAATAAAAAATTCAGGATCCTCACCTGCGCGGGTGATCATGGTGATACCCTTGTCGGTCAGTTCAACTGATTTGTTTTTTTCATCAATATGAAATAATAATTCCTCATCAACAATATGCATATGGCGCATCTGGTCGGCGAGATAATAGTTCTCTGTTTTCTGGAGTTTGGCTCTCACACCCGGCTCGCTCAGGAATTTGATCAACGGCCCGTATTTGGGTAAACCCCTGTGAGCCCTGAACAGCAGGAGGCCACCGCTCTTGGGATCATCATCACCTTCGCTGAATTTTTTCTTCGCGTCATTCAGAAATCCTCTTACCATGCGCTCCTGGGCTTCCACCAGTTGCTGCACGCGGGGTTTCAGAATATGATACTGCTGGTCGTCACCTTTGGGTACCGGACCGGAAATGATCAACGGTGTACGGGCATCATCAATCAATACAGAATCTACCTCATCCACCATGGCATAATGATGTTTGCGCTGCACCATTTCTTCCGGAGAGTGAACCATGTTATCTCTCAGGTAATCGAAGCCGAATTCATTATTGGTACCATAGGTGATGTCGGCCTGGTAAGCACGGCGTCTTTCCTCACTATTGGGCTGGTGTTTGTCAATACAATCCACACGCATACCCAGCCATTCGAAAATGGGACCGTTCCATTCACTGTCACGACGGGCGAGGTAATCATTCACCGTTACAATATGCACGCCTTCACCTGCAAGGGCATTGAGGTAGGCGGGCAGGGTAGATACCAGGGTTTTACCCTCACCGGTTGCCATCTCGGAAATTTTTCCTGAATGCAATACGGCGCCACCAATCAACTGCACATCATAATGCACCATATTCCAGGTTACCTGTCCGCCGGCGGCTGTCCAGGTATTTTTGAAAATGGACTGGTCTCCGCTGATCGTGATATAATTTTTTGTTACACTGAAATCACGGTCCATCTGTGTGGCAGTTGACACGAGTTCTGTGTTTTCCTTGAAGCGCCTTGCAGTTTCCTTTACTACAGCAAAGGCTTCCGGTAGAATTTCCCTGAGTATTTCCTCAATCTTCTGGTCGCGTTCTTTTTTGAGTTTGTCCACTTGCTGGTAGATGCTGTCCTTGCCAACCAGGTCGTCGAAGGCAAGCGCTTCCGCACGGGCATTGGTTTCTTCGATCTCTTTATTGATGGCAAGCAGGTGGTCTGCTATCCTTTGGCGGAATTCCTGTGTTTTATTACGCAGTTCATCATTGCTGAGCGACTGGAATGACTGGAAGTGCTGGTTAATAGTGGTGATCAACGGCAATATGGCCTTTACGTCTTTCTCTGACTTGCTGCCTCCAAATATTTTTGTTATGAAACCGATCATACGTACTGGGAATCTTTAATTAGTAAATGGTCATTGAAAGAATGCCTGCCGGTATAGAAGGCTTTCCATTGACTTCTTGTCAAAAAAGGTGCTAATCCATTTAGAAGCCAATTTGACAGGGCGTCAAAGATAAATCAATTTGAAGTTCACGCTTTGCAAATTCAGGGTCCAAAGGCACTGCTGAATTACATTTTGTTTAACGTACTTTGTCGCGGCTCCTCATATTTAATTTATTAAAATGCCTCTATGCGTTGGTTGGCCTGTGGAATCATATTATCGGTCATTCTGGCCGGATGTAAGAATGAAGACAAACCTGCCGAGGGTGGTCCCGGGATAGAATCCTATTATTTTGATTACGTGGTCAGGGGAGAACAAGGGGGGCTGGTCACAATAAAATTGCAGTTCCGCCACAGGGGGGCAGGGGGGGACGCCGTGTCCATAACACATCCATGGGGGGTATTTCTGGATAGTTTTCCGGTACCCGGCGACAGCACCGCCATGAGCGGGGTCTATTATGATACCAGTTTTTATTCTGATGAATTTCACGGTCCGCATACCATAGAAATAAAAAATGCAGCAGGTAAGATTTACCGGGAAGAATTTGACTACCTGCCCCTGGCACTGGCCGACAGTTTCCCCGCCATTGTGAAACGCTCGGAATGGGTCATTCCCCTTCAAAATGAACTACCTGAAAACTCAAGGATGCGGGTCGTTTTAAGCGATACCTCTTTTACTTCCAGTTGGATCAACCAGCGCATCCCCATTGAAAACGGGTCTATCCGGATCACGGAGGCCATGTGGGCAAGACTCAAATCGGGTCCTGTTTTCATGGAGCTCCACCTGGAAACGGCACGCAGGCTGAAAGAGCGAACCAGGGCTGGAGGAAGGATCTCCCAGACCTATTCACTCAAAAGGGAGCTCATCCTGGAAGACTGACCCCTGGAACGGGGATAATTTTCATACAGCAAACCTTTTCCTGATGCTGAAAATTAGCAGTCATGCCGTACTTTTGCGGCCCGAAAGGGTTCAGGTTCCTGGATTAAGAGCCAGGCGACTTTGAACTATGAACTTTCAACTTTAAACTAAAAAAATGGCTGGCCAGTTAAAAGAAGTCCGTAACCGGATCAAATCCGTTCAGAGTACGCAGCAGATCACCAAGGCAATGAAGATGGTAAGCGCCGCTAAATTGCGCCGCGCACAGGATTCCATTGTACAGATGCGTCCTTATGCGCGGAAACTCCAGGAACTGCTGAGCAATATCGTGAGCAGTGAATCAGAAGGCGGCAATCCCCTTGCAGCCGAAAGGCCCGTGGAGAAAGTGCTGTTGATCGTGATCACTTCCGACCGCGGACTGGCAGGTGCTTACAATGCCAACGTGATCAAGCTGGCCAAACAGACCATCCGTGAAAAATACAGTGCGCAGTATGCCAAAGGCAATGTGACCATCTGGTCAATTGGTAAAAAGGGATACGAGCATTTTGTAAAAAATAA
>CAYWSQ010000028.1:0-22724 GCA_964460925.1 uncultured Flavisolibacter sp.
TAGCTGGCGTTTTTTTATCGGAACTTTTTTTACCTGCCATATCCATTGATTTTTCAAAACCAACATCCCTTGCTTTTTTATCTGTGCGCATGCCCATGAATATCGGGTGCCTGGCTATGCCTTCTCTCGTCCATTCGGAAAATTTGATTTCACCTACCAGTTCAGGTTTTACCCAGGTAACAGGCTGGTTGGGCTTTGGACATTTCTCAAATGGACAATCACTAATGATGAGGGGTTGCAACTGATCGTAAACTTCCTGCAGCAACCGCGTATTGAACCCGCTTCCTGTATGACCAATATAAACCAGTTGGTCTTTTTCAAACACTCCCAGTAATAAGGCACCGAAATATTTCCTGGAATTGCGTGGCCGGGTATATCCTGCGATCACCACTTCCTGCCGCTGGTTCACCTTGATCTTTAACCAGTCTGACGTACGGGCCCCAGCATGATAACTGCCAGACCCTTTTTTAGCCATGATGCCTTCCAGTCCCTGTGCCATGGCTGCTTCAAAAAACTGTATTCCCTTTCCCTCTACATGATCGCTGTATTTGATCACGGGATCATTCACAGGTATTACAGACCTGAGGATCTCTTTTCTTTCAAGTAAACTCAAACCTGTGATGTCATAACCATCCAGCCAGAGCAGGTCAAAAATAAAATATTGCAGGTGCACAGGCGTGTTCTGCCAGTTTTGAAGAGATTGAAAAACCGCCATGCCTTTTTCATCAACCGCCACGATCTCACCATCGAAAACCGCCTCCAGATTCAATTGCTGCAATGCACTGGCTACAGGCTCGTAGCGCCCGGTGAAATCCGAAAGATTTCGGGAGCTCAGTTTCACATCTTCACCATTACAATAAGCCACTGCACGGTAACCATCCCATTTTATTTCATAGATCCAGTCATCCTTATCAAAAGGCTCTTCCACCAGGCTGGCCAGCATAGGCACAAGGTTTCCTGGCATCGGTGCTGGCCTGGCCAATTCACCTGCCTGTTTTATTAAGGCCGGGACTTTTTTTTTAACAGCTTTTGAACCCGTTGCCTTCGGTTTGGCTGTGGTTTTTTTCGGAGCGGTTTTCCTTACTGCTTTTTTTGCAGAAGATTTTTTTGCTGGTGCAGCAGATTTTCGGGCGGACTTTTTAGCAATCAGGGCATCTGCTTCAGGATGTTTGATCTCAGCCCCATTTGCCCGCGCTACCTGCGCCAGGGTTTTACCTGATTTAACCGATTTATTTTTGTCGAGAATATTTTTTTCGGACGCGTAACCATCCTTTTTTTTCATAAGGATCCAGGAATTCTCACCTCTGCCTTTCATCTGGAACAGGGCAAATTCTCCTTTGATCTTTTTTCCATGCATGGTGAACTTCAGGTTACCTGCATAAAGTTGTTTCAGAAGCCGTTTTTCTTTTTCTTTTCTTGTGAGGCCTTCAGATTCCAGCGGCTCATAAAAACCTTCATCCCAAACGATCACGGTTCCGCCGCCATAATTTCCTTCCGGTATCACTCCTTCAAAATCACGGTAATCATAAGGATGGTCTTCCACCATCATAGCCAGACGTTTGTCTTCAGGATTCAGCGAGGGGCCTTTGGGTACTGCCCAGCTTTTGAGAACGCCTTCCATTTCCAGGCGAAAGTCGTAATGCAGGTTAGTAGCATCATGTTTCTGGATCACGAACCTCAGCGAGCCGCGGGAAGATTTTGGTTTGCCTGCAGGTTCAGGTGTCTGGTCAAAGCTTCTTTTCTTTTTGTATAGAGAAAGACTCATGATTTGAATAGTGAAAAACCTATGCCATCGAAATTAAAGCAGTAACCGCGCTGGAAAAATTCATATTCGGCTTAACTGTCAATGGCATGATATTATTGACATATCTCCTATTCAATCATTTAAAAACAAACCTTATGTCAATCAGGAAAAACAGCGTTGAGCATGATCTCGATGACAGCCGTAAGGGTGATCTGTCTTCAGCGGAAAGAACCGGTGAAGACCGCTCAGCCACACAGGAAATCTCAACAAGCGAGTCAGAAGAAGATTTCGAAGATGAGCTGGATGATGAGCTTACCGAGGATGATTTCGAAGGAGAAGAGGAAGATGATGATGAGGCCTGATCTAAAATTAAACCTGGCAGCCCGGGTTTTTTTTATGCTCGTTTTTTCTTTCCTGCACTGCCTGTATCCAGGCTTTGCTTCAGTACTTCCATCAGGTCCTTCACTGCGGCTGTACTCCGTTTGGGTTCTTTCACCTTAATATCCTTTCCTGCTGCTTTGGCCTTTATCAGTTTTTTGAGTGCATTGATGTAGGTATCCTTAAACGCAGATGGATCGAATGCCTCTGTTAACTGGTTCACCAGTTTGATGGCCAGTTGCACTTCTTTAGGAGTGATGCGGGCGCCTTTCTCCTTGGTCACTTCCGGCACTTCCCTTATCTCATCTTCATAGCGCATCTGGTTGAGCAGCAAAACACCATTGTAAGCTTTCAAAGCACATACATGCACACGGTTGCGCATCATGAACTCAGCAAGCCCTATGGTTCCTGTTTCTTCGAGAGCCTTGATCAGTAAAAAATAAGATTTATGTGCGCCCTTGTCGGGAATGAGGTAATAAGGTTTTTCGTAAAAAATAGGATCGATCTCCTCTTCTTTCACAAATTGAACGATGTCGATGGTCTTTGATTTTTCAGGGCTTGCCTTTTTGAAATCCTCGTCAGTTACCACAACGTACTTGCCCTTTGCATATTGGAAGCCCTTTACAATATCTTTCCAGGGAACTTCCTTGCCTGTTTTAGAATCAACTCTTGTGTAGCGGATCGGTGCCATGTCCTTTTTAGAAAGCATGTCAAGGTCGAGTCCACCCGCCGATTCAACAGCGCTGTTTAATTTAACCGGGATATTTACCAGGCCGAAGCTGATGGCCCCTGACCATATCGATCTCATACCAGATAAATTTTAGGAGGCGGGTGAATAAACATTAGGCCTGTAATGTCCTGAACGGAACCAGGTAGTGAAAGTGCTTACAGCTTTCGTCCACCAGGAATGACGGGTAGTTCCGGTTTCATAATATTCCGCGCGTCCGATCTTCACTTTCACCAGTACCATATCCTCGAGCGTCATTTGTTTGACCGCCAGGGGAAGGTTCGTAAATCCATTCACTTCTTCCGGATCATCCACAACCCATCCTTTACCTGTTACCTGCAGGAAATAGCTGGTTCCTTTTTTATAAAAATCCAGTTTGACCGGGAATTCCTTTTCGAATTCCTGCAAAGTATGTTTGGGTTTTTGAATGAAGAACCATACATATCCATAATCATCCACTTTCAGGGTAGTAACCAGGGAGGTGGGAAGTTTCAGCACTGAATCGCTTTCATTAAAAAAGATCGCGCTTCCGATCTCACGGATCTTTTCCTGGAGAAAGTTCAATTGCTGGCTGGATGCTGTATTAGACATAACATTAATTTTCGTGAGTAATCAACTAGACTCACTGTTATTATCCAAATTAGATACCACAAAAACCAAGAGCAGGTTTTGAAACCCTGAAGGCAATCCCTGTGTAAAAAACTCTACAGACCGCTTGGCTGGTGGCACTATATTTTAAGTATTTCTTCATCTGTAAACCTTAATCCTTATTAATATGGCAAAAAGTACAGGTACTAAAAAGTCAGCGGCATCCACTACGCTTAAGAGCGAAGAAACCATGCTGCGGGAGCTTTTCATTGAAGAGCTCAAGGATATTTACTGGGCTGAGAAACACCTGGTAAAAGCTCTTCCAAAAATGAAAAAAGCCGCAACCTCAGAAGAACTGGCCAGTGCATTTGAAGAACACCTGGCTGTAACAGAGGAACAGGTAAAAAGAGCTGAACAGGTTTTTGACCTGATGGATATGACCCCCAGGGCAAAAAAATGCGAGGCTATGGACGGACTGGTAAAAGAAGCCCAGGGAATTATTGAAGACACCCCTAAAGGTTCTGCTGTAAGAGATGCCGGTTTGATCATAGCAGCACAAAAAGTGGAACACTACGAGATCGCTGCCTACGGAAGCCTGGTGCAACTGGCTAAGACCATGGGTGAAAACGAAGTGGCTGATCTTTTACAGGTTACCCTCGATGAAGAAAAAGAAACTGACCAGTTGCTCACCGAGCTCGCGGTATCCGGTATCAATATCAGCGCGGACAATGAACCCGAGGAAAAATAAATGAAACCGTTGAAGAAGAAAAACAGGAAGCCGGGCAATATGGTCCGGCTTTTTCTTATATAACCCGGGAACACTGTTCCTCTATGATATAAATAGACCGGTAACAGCCGCTGACAAATAACAATACTCAATGGAGAAACTTGCAGAACTATCACACAGGGAAATCCTTAAACTGGATAAGGATTATATGAAGGCCGCGAAAATGGCTGACCTTATCTATGTGAACGATAAGGACCCTGGAATTCACCGCACCAAAAAAGGAAAAGGATTCAGTTATACCTGGAACGACAGGCCACTAAAAGATAAAGCACAACTCGAGAGGATCCGCAAACTGGTGATCCCTCCAGCCTGGACCAATGTATGGATCTGCGTAAAAGAGAATGGGCATATCCAGGCCACAGGTTATGACCTGAGGGAAAGAAAACAATACCGCTACCATCAACTCTGGCATGTATTGAGAAATGAAACCAAGTTTCACCGCCTGTATGAATTCGGCAAGCTGCTTCCTTCCATGAGACTAAAGATCGAAGAAGATCTCACGAGAAAGGATCTCAGTGAAGAAAGAGTGATGGCCACCATAGTAAGCCTGATGGAAAGGACTTACATCCGCATTGGTAATGATGATTATGAAAAGCTGTATGGATCATACGGACTTACTACGCTCAAGGACAATCATGTGAAAGTTTCCGGTGACACCATACATTTTTCTTTCCGCGGTAAAAAAGGTATCGAACATAATATCAGCCTGAAACACCGGAGGCTGGCCAACCTGGTGAGAAAATGCAGGGAGATCCCGGGCCGTGAACTGTTCCAGTATATTGATGAAGAAGGCAACCGCAAACCTATTGACTCAGGCATGGTGAACCGTTACATCAAAGATGCCACGGGTGGAGATTTTACCGCAAAGGATTTCAGGACCTGGGCAGGCACTCTTAATATCCTGCGGGCTTTCAAGGCTATCGGGCAGGCAGAGTCGGAAACCGATTGTAAAAAGAAGATTGTGAATGCACTGGATGAGGTGAGCAAAAAACTGGGCAACAGCCGGACCATCTGCAAAAAATACTATGTACACCCTGGTGTTATCAAATTGTACGAAGACCGCAGCCTGGATAAATATCTCCGGGAACTGGACCGGATTGAAGAACCTGATGACCTGTCGGGCCTGGCAACTGAAGAAAAGATCATGATGAAGATCCTGAAGGAATTAGTATAGCCCGGGATTGGACCCGGGCCATGTTTTAGCTTCTTTTACGTGAAGTTTTCCTGGTTCCGCTTTTCCTTGCAGTGCTTTTCCTGCTTCCGGTTTTGCGGGTGGACGTCTTCCTTGCAGTTGATTTGCGGGAAGCTGATTTACGGGTTCCTGTTTTTTTTGCTGCGGTTTTTTTAGCCCCGGATTTTTTAACACCCGTTTTTCTTGTACTGCCTTTTTTAGGTCCCGGTTTCCTTGAAGCAGTTTTTTTGGGAGCAGATTTTTTAGCCCCGGATTTTTTTGCCCCTGTTTTTTTAGCCCCGGATTTTTTTGGCACTTTGGCTCCCTCCTTTCGGGCTTCTGACAGACCGATAGCAATGGCCTGGGCCCTGGATTTAACTTTTTTACCACTCCGGCCGCTCTTGAGCTGGCCGCGTTTTTTTTCGTGCATGGCTCGTTCTACTTTTTCGCCGGCACGTTTTGAATATTTAGCCATAAAAGCTGTATTGATGTAAACAATATTGTAAAAAATCTATACCCTAATTCAAAAGCCACACCCGGGGTACGGTTTTTTGTTGAATCCAGGTCTAAAAATTATCAATATGGAAAATGATAAAATGGTTGGAGTCCTCAATGACCTGATCCGCATTAACAAGGATCGCGTAGTGGGTTATGAAAAAGCAATTGACGAGCTGAAGGATGAAGATGCTGATCTGAAAACCCTGTTTCAGCGTTACATCACGGAAAGCAGGCAATACAGCCAGGAGCTTACAGGCGAAGTAACCAGGCTCGGTGGCGATCCTGCAGACGGTACAACCAACAGTGGTAAGATCTACCGTGTATGGATGGACCTTAAAGCTGCCGTATCGGGCCACGACCGCAAAGCGGTTCTCAGTAATTGTGAATTTGGAGAAGATGCCGCGCAGAAAGCTTATGATACGGCACTCAATGCAGATATGAACTGGGAACCTTCAATCCGCGACCTGGTTGTACGCCAGAAAGCCACTCTCAAGGCAGGTCATGATGAAGTGAAGAGGCTTCGCGACATGCATGAGACTACAAAGTAGTTCGAAGTTGATAGTTGAAAGTTCAAAGCCTGGTCGTTTCTTTCGACCTGGTTTTGAACTTTTCTTTTTAAAAACCATAGCTAACCAGGTGTATCCAATTGAGGGTCTGGACATACTGAATCTTCCATGCAACATGACACTCCTGAACTGTAGAAAGAACTACTCATCAATAGCATAAACAATTATTTACCAGTTTAAAAAATCTGGCAGGCATTTTTATCTATATAGCAAAAGGATACTCATGATCGTGAATGAAAACAATAGCATGCCCTATATGAAAAGCCTGGCGACCTGTTTGAACCGCATGATCGGCGAAGGTTATACTGAGGATTTCAGGGTATCTGTTAATGGACTGGAATCATTGAATAAGCCCGTTACCTATAAACCGGAGGAGATAGAGGTTGTGAATTTTTACAGGTTTGAGGGTGAATCAGATCCGGATGATAATGCAATCCTCTATATCATTGAAACCAATGACGGCACAAAGGGAACCCTGATAGATGCTTATGGTGTTTATAATGATCCCAAGGTTGCCCAATTCATGAAGGATGTAGAAGCCATTCATAAAAAGATTCACAAGAATTGAGCTTATAACTTTCAGTTGTAACAGTAGAAAAAAAACGGCCACAGTAGAGAACTGCAGCCTTGCTGATAGAATGGACCGTGTATATGAGAAAAAGTTGAATCAGGCTCGCCTGATAATGCCCAGTAACAGTGAGATCACTGCCAGGACAATCAGGATGTGGATCAGCCCGGAGGCACTATAGGCAAACACTCCCAGTAACCACCCGATGATCAGTAAAACCGCAACGATATAGAGTATGGACCGCATATGATTATCAATTACACAACTACTATAAAAAAATATTGCCATCGCATTTAATGCCTATCGGAGAACGGCCAGGTCAACTGGGATGATCTTCTTGTGTAGTTAATTCCACATCATCAATAATCAGAGAACTACATGGCATGTTTTATTTAGGTTATGCATTGAATGAAAAGAACTGCCACCTTCCTGACTCTTCTCCGGCGAACAGCAACGGCCTTCAGCGACGATAACGCTTTCAAACTAAGCGCCTCACTCAGCTACTATACTGTATTTGCTATGGGCCCGCTGCTATTCATAATCATTTCACTCTCTGGCTTTTTCTTTGGCAATGAAGCCATGCAGGGAAGGATCTATGAAGAGCTGAAAGGTCTGATTGGCAGCGACGCGGCCCTGCAAGTGCAAAATATCATTGCCAATGCTTCGCGTGACTACGATTCAACTACCGGCGCCATTATCGGAACAGTGATCCTATTCATTGGGGCAACAGGGGTATTTACTGAAATACAGAGTTCCATCAATTATATCTGGTCGGTGAAGGCCAAACCCAAACGGGGCTGGCTTAAATACCTGGGCGACCGCCTGCTTTCATTCTCTCTTGTGGTGGGACTTGGTTTTTTACTTATGGTTTCCCTGATCATGAATGCCCTTCTTGCTGTTGTGAATTCCCGCATCCTCCAACGGTTTCCCGATGTACAATACCTTGACCTCCTTAACACACTCATCATCCTGCTGATAATAACCGCCCTGTTCGCGGTGATCTATAAAATTTTGCCCGATGCGAAAATTGCCTGGAGAGATGCCTGGGTGGGTTCAGCTTTCACTGCCGTACTTTTTTTGATCGGCAAATTCCTGATCGGGTTTTATATGAGCAATTCCAGTATTGGAGTGGTTTACGGGGCGGCTGCTTCAATAGTGGTAATCCTGCTATGGGTATATTATTCTTCCATGATTCTATATTTCGGTGCTGAATTCACCAAGGTATATGCCCTTCATCATGGCCAGGGTATCAGGCCCAAGTCAACGGCTGTCTTCATCATCAAACAGGAAGCTAAAGAAGTTCCTCCTTCAAGACTGAACGGGTAAGTGCTGTTCAGTCTGGCATAAGATTTCCATCAGTATGGTCAGCCCAAGGCTATTAAAAAATCAGTTATGAATACTCAAGCCCCAACCACAGCAGACATGGAAGCCATTGAAAAATTCCAGGCCCTCCTGAAAGATGTCAACATCTGCATGTTCACAACCATTGATGAGAACCAGCAGATCTCCAGCCGTCCCATGCTCACCACCCGTATTGATGAAGAAGGAAATGTATGGTTCTTTACCAATGAATTTTCTGAAAAGATCAGTGAGGTATCAAAAGATAATATTGTGAACCTGATCTACTCTCACCCGCCAAAAAACATATATGTGAATGTACGCGGCACCTGCAGCCTGGTGATCGACCGCAAAAAAATGGAAGAATTCTGGAACCCTGACCTCAGGAAATGGTTTCCTGAAGGCCTCGAAGATCCAAAGATCTGCCTGGTAAAAGTTTCCACTGAATCAGCTTATTTCTGGAACCATAGCAGTTCCAAAATGCGCCTGCTCTTCCAGATGATCCGTTCCATTACAAAGGGTGATCGCTACCAGGAAACAGAAACCGGCCGGCTGGATCTCAATACTACGCCGCCGGGAAACTGATGGTAAAGGTTGTGCCCTGTTTCAACACGGAAGTTACATCAACATTGGCCTTGTGCGACTGGAGTATGTTCAGCGTGGCTGCAAGGCCCAGGCCCATACCATTGCGCTTTGATGTGAAATAGGGCTCGAACAGGCGGGTGATATTCTCTTCGGGTATACCGCAGCCATTGTCTTTGATGGTCACGATATGAATATCCTTCTGGCTGTCAACTGAAATACTCAGTTCACCTGTAAGGCTTTCAACCGCTTCTACTGCATTGATGATGATATTAAGAAAAGCAATTTTGAGCTTTTCTTTATTGGCCATGATATAGCAGGGTTCATTGAAGTAACGGATCTGCATATTCACATGTTGCAGCGTAATACGGTCGAGCGCTTCCGCAATCGCATCATCCATGATTGATTGCAGGGTGTGGCGGTCAAATACCAGGTCGGTGGGCCTGGAAGTATCCAGGAGTTCAGTGATGATGTCACCGATCCTTTTGCTATTGCGTTGAATGATATCAAGAAAAAGCGGTGATTCAACAGGGTCGGGATTTTCCGGGTTCTGTAAGAGTTGTTCAACCGACATGTTGATATTATTGAGCGGGTTGCGCACTTCATGAGCCAGTGTACGCACCAGCCTCCCGGTAGCGCCGAGTTTTTCAATCTGCAGATTAGCCTTCTCCGCCCTTTTCAGGTTGGTAATATCATGCATGAGTCCCTGGTACTGGCTGCCAGAGCTGTCAACCGTTGCGGTCACCGAAAAGATGCAGGTCTTTTTTTCGCCACCCTTGGTCAAAAATTCAAGTTCCACATCATTCACATCTCCTTCTTCATAAATGATCCTTTGCAGCAGGTCCCTGTCAGCCGTATCAGCCAGCAGGTCGTACACGGTATGCTGGAGCAATTCCTTTCTGTCGTACCCCAGGAGTGCCGAAGTAGCCTGGTTCATATCCAGGAAAGTGAGTGATTTGCGGTCGGCAATGAACACGGCGTCTTTGGAAAGTTCGAATATGCTGCGGTATTTTTTTTCATTTGCCCTCAGCGCCTTGAGGTAGGCTGTTCTTTCCAATGAATAACGGATGCATCGCTCCAGTTTATCAGTGGTAAGTTCTGTTTTGATGAGATAGTCGGTGGCACCCATCTGCATGGCTTCAATATCCACATCCTTATTGCCCTTACCTGTGAGCAGCACGATTGGTTCTTCGCAATTCAGCTTCACGGCTTCTTTCAGGAAGTCGAGACCTGTTTTTGCACCCAGCCGGTAATCCACAAAGTACATGTCGTAGGCCCGCGACTGCAGGTGCTGGATCGCGTCATTGAAGCGGTAACACCAGTCCACGCTCAGCGAGTACTCCTGTATGGGTTTAAGGTATTCGGAAGTGATAAAGAAATCATCCTCATCATCATCAATGATCAGGATCCTGATATTCGGTGGTGTTACAGATGGCATCTTATGCAAATTTACCTGCCAGGGATATAGCAAACAGGCACCCGGTATGGGAAATATTGTTTACCTGGAAAGTGCCCTTGTGCAGCGACACGATCGATTCACATCCTGACAGGATGTTCTTATTTTTCTCTCTCCAGGCTTCCCCTGTAGTAATGTTTGTATAGAATTTGATGATGAACCTGCGCAGGCCTGCTTCAAGTTCCGGCTCCGTTACACCCTGGTCGCAATCAACATAAAGAAAAAGCTTGGGTCCTGCAGGAGGTTCACTGGTAATGAGGTTCAGCATCATGCTGAACAACCTGAGTAATTCATCGTATTGCCCATAAACAGATGGAAGGCTCTCACAACGGATCACAATGGAGGAATTCGCATACAGGGGTTGCAAACTTTCTCTCAACACCTGGTTGAGAGAAAGCAATGCAAAAGGATTAATAGTGATCTGTTCAGAGTTCTTTTCCGGGATCGGGAAATCGGTAATGGACATGTTGGGAAACTCGGTTATTGATTATTGAACTCCTGGTACTGTTTCATTTTGTTGTACAGGGTTTTCCTGTCGATATTCAGCAGCTTGGCGGCCTTGCTCTTGTTGAAATTCACTTTCTTCAATGCCTTCAGGATCATTTCATATTCTGCATCAATGCTGGCGCCTTTCAGTGTTGTTTCAGTAACGGAGCGCGGAGTGCTTTCCACTTCTGTGAAGCTGCTGGGCATTACCGCGTTGGTAACGGAAACAATATCCGGCCCTTTTTCAAACTGCAGCTTGCTGAAATGAGAGATCTCGAAAGGAAGGGAACTTGGTTCAATCTCCTCGCTGTCGGTGAGCAACGTAGCGCGCTTGATCACGTTCTTCAGTTCACGGAGGTTGCCATACCAAACATAATTTCTGAAAATAGTTTCCACTTCATTGCTGAAACGTTTGATCTGCTTGCCAAGTTCCTGGTTGGTCTGATGCAGGAAATGATTGGCGAACAGCATCACATCATCCGGACGCTGGCGCAGTGGCGGAACGTCAATACTGAATTCGTTGAACCTGTGGTAAAGATCTTCCCTGAATTTTCCTTTCCGCACGGCATCCCATAATCTTTCGTTACTGGCTATGATGATGCGAACATCCAGTTCAATATCCTTCACACCTCCCACACGTCTCATTTTCCTTTCCTGCACTACACGCAAAAGAGAAACCTGGATATCGTAAGAAAGATTGGCAATTTCATCGAGGAAAATAGTTCCCCCATTAGCCAGTTCAAAACTTCCGATTTTCTGGTTGAGGGCACCGGTGAAAGATCCTTTCTCATGGCCAAACAGTTCACTGCCGGCCAGTTCTTTTGAAAGAGCTCCGCAATCGATCGCCTGGAAAGGCTTGCTCTTTCTTTTACTGCGCTTATGGATCTCCTGGGCAATCGCTTCCTTACCGCTTCCGCTTTCACCATGAATGATCACGGTATAGTTGGTAGGCGCTACAAGATCTATCTGCTGGAGCAATTGTTTGAATACCGGTGTTTCTCCAAAAATATAATCTCCTGATACTGTGATGGCAGGGCCTTTTTCACGGGCAGCAACGGCCGTTTCCTGTTTCTGGTGTCCATTGGTGGAAGCTTCCACATGACGTGGAGCCACAACTGTTTCTCCCTGAGATGCGGTTTCCAGCGCTTTTTTGATCGTTACCAGTATCTCGTCGGGGAACAGGGGTTTGGTGATATAATCATACGCACCCATTTTCATTACTTCAACGGCGATCTTGATATCGCTGTATCCGGTGATGATGATAACAGGCAGGTGGGGATATTTTTCTTTGATCTTACCCAGCAACACATTTCCTTCCATATCCTCCAGGCGAAAATCACACATGACTAACGACGGTTCTGTGGTCTCCAGGAGCTCGAGGGCTTTTTTACCGCTGTAAGATTCCAGCACTTCATATCCATGCCTTGTAAGGAACCGCTTCAGTAAAAGACACATATCACGGTCATCATCAATAATTAAAATGGTTTGCATCTGGTTTTTTGTTTTTTATGGTTCGTAATCAAATTTAAGCTTATGCCCACAACCCTCTCACGTGGGATACGGGTATCTGTAATTGTTCCCTGTATTTGGCCACCGTACGCCTGGCTACAGAGAATCCCTTTTGTGAAAGGATCTTTACCAGTTGCTGATCGGTGTAGGGATTGTGCTTGTCTTCGCTTTCTATCACTTCTTCGATGGCGGATTGAATCACTTTATTGCTGATCACCTGGCCGGTCTGGTTGGCGATTCCTTCTGTAAAAAGATCTTTCAGCAGCAGGAGGCCGAATGGCGACTCCGCATACTTGTTACAGGTAATCCTTGACACCGTGGATATGTCCACTCCTACCATCTCCGCGATATTTTTAAGGATCATCGGTTTGAGCTGGTTGATATCTCCTGTTACAAAATAGTCATACTGCATCTGTACTATAGCTCTCATGATCTTGAGCATGGTAGACTCACGCTGCTGCACGGCATGAATGAACCATTGTGCGGACTGCAGTTTGTTCTTGATATACTGCACTGCTGATTTATCAGTAGTAACCTTCGCGTTGTTCTCCGCCATCTCTTTCCAGGAAGAATTAATGCTAAGGCTTTCCGAACGGTTCCTGTACAGGGCCACGTCAATGGAATCCCCGTTTCTTGTAATAATAAAATCAGGCAGGATGTTCTGGTTCGTATTCACACCTTCCTGCAATTCACATACCGGCCTCATCTTTAAGGAAGCAATCAGCCTCAGTACGATCTTGAGTTCCTCATCATCAATGGCTAGATGAATTTTGATCTTGTCCATATTACGGTTATGCAGGTCCGTAAAATGTTCTTCCAGCAGGCGTACCGCCATTTTCACATCTGGCCTTTTGGTGTTCAGGCGATGTAACTGAATCAGCAGGCATTCCTTGATGCTTCGTGCACCAATACCCACAGGTTCAAGCTGCTGAACCTTTTCCAGGATCATTTCAATGGAGGAAGGCTCCACCCATTTGTTCTGCTTGAAAGAATAGTCTTCGGCCAGGGCTTCCATATCCTGTTCCATGAGGCCCGAATCGTTGAGCGAATCAATAATGAATTCCGCTACCTCGATTTCAGTCTGGTCATCGGTGGTAAGCTTGTACTGCTCCTTGAGGGTGCTGCGGTAATCAAAACCGCCTACAACCGGGCGTTCCGGAAGTTTATCATTATGAAGATACCCGTTGTACTCTGTCTTGTAATCGGGAATATCATCATAACCATACTCTTCCCAGTCCTGGTAGTCCTGGACTGAATCCTTATTGTACTTATCTGCAGCGGTTTCAAACTCGTTCTTCTGGTCATCGAGCAGGGGATTGTCTTCAATCTCCTGGGCGATCCTTTGTTCGAGTTCCAATGTGTTGAGATGAAAAAAGTTAAGCAACTGGATCTGCTGAGGCAGAATCTTAAGGCGCTGCTTTTGGCCTAAATGCTGATTGATCATGTGGTGATGATTTTGGCTCAACTCAATATGACAAGATGGACACCAAAAAACTGTTGTGGCTGATTTAATTATTAAGTGTTGATAAACAACAACTTAAAAATTATAAACTATCGCCTGACGAATCCTGGAACCCATACTGGCCATGCAATTATTGATGAGCTGTGTAAATAATTACTCAAAGTGTGGAATTTCCTCTTTCTTCCCCAATAAAAAAATCCTGCTAGGGCAGGATATTCAATTTCATGATTCAGATCCTTTAAAGCGGATCAAATTCTCTTGGTTTGATCCTGTATTCGAAGAATGAAGGGATCGGGTAACGCTCTCCTTTGGGGAATGTTGAAGATGGATCTGCAGTTTTTCTTTCTATAACCGGCTGCCTTCCCTGGACTGGCATTGTGGGTTTTCCTGCATTGTTCATGAAAAGAATTGCTGAACCAGCAGCGGTGGTGTTCATCTTTTGCATAACGTGAGATTCTTAAGGTGTTTGAGGAAAGGCATAAAATGCCCTATCATAAATAATCAGAAAAAACAATACCAGAAATTTCAAAACGGGGCTTGATTTAACGGGCAGAAATTATGGTCAATTAGTAGAACAAATTCCTCAAAATCACCACGTTAAATTCAACAGGAAATCCATCGGTTATGGTACGGTTCTTTGATTAGTATTGACGATATATATATTCATCACAAAACCTTTAACTATGTTACGCTGGACACTTATTTTTCTGGTGATTGCTATAGTAGCAGCCATCTTCGGATTTGGTGGAGTTGCGGCGGGTGCGGCTTCCATAGCCAAGATCCTGTTCTATATATTCCTTGTGCTTTTTGTATTGTCTCTCATTGCAGGCGGATTCAGAAGAGTTGATTAACGGCTAATAAATATACCCGGTTAATTCTTTGAGCCAAAAGCATTGTCGCTGGCTAAAATAAATTGCCCCGTTCACTTAGTGACGGGGCAATTTTCAACCTAACCCTCCGACGACAAAAAAAACTTTTTAAAAAAACCTCCCGGCCATACATTCAGCACATCCACCCATTTCTAATCACAAACCAGGAGGTTAATATTTTTGCTTTCCCAATTGTTATTAAAGAATACCTTCCTCACTGTTATTGCCTTCACTGTAGGCGGCAGTTTGAGAAGGGGCATTCACTGTTTTATTTTCCCGCTGTTCATTCACAATCACTTTTTCATCCGAACGGCTGTCGGTTGGTGATGAATCAGCCAGGTTATCGTCTCCACCTTCCCTTTCCATTGGCCTTTCAGGCTCCGGAGAGGTAAATGGTCCCTGCTTGTTTTTTTCTCTTGGATCTCTTGGTCCTCTTGTATCCATGATGATTAATTTATGGCTCATGAAATGATAACGAAAAACGTACCTTTTTTTACAGCCTTACAGATCATGTGTTTTGATGAGCAGAAGGGAATAAACTTCCACAGGAAGTGGCGCTCAGTTCCTGCCAGCTTCAGGCCTGACCTTATTGAACATATCACGGATCTTTTTTACCAGGGCTTTGCGTTTTTCCTCACCTATGATGTGCGAAGAATAGTTTTTGACCAGGTAAGGCACCATGATCTTGGCGAACCAGCCTGCTCTTGCCAGGATAAAACGTCGTAGCAAAAGATCAATTCCCATCTCGAGGCCAAGATTAAATACAGGCACACGATTATCCCTGGTGAATATTTTCTGTACGGTATCGTACATCTTCTTAACTGGCTCCATGTTTTCCTTCATGCTCAGGATGTCCTGGCGAATGAGCAATTCCTGGCCCTTCAGTTTTTGCTGGAGTCTTTGTTCTTCCTGCAGGAGGTCGTTATATGTTTTGATCTTACTCATAAATTTTGGAGATAAGCATATTACGGACCATTGGTACAATCACTTTTTTGCGGAGGGCAAACAATACCACGCACAACAAAAGGAAAAAACCTGCAACGGCGAAAAACCCGCCGGCCCTGCTGTCGAGAACATCGCCCAGCCACCAGCCAAGTCCAAACCCGCTAAAGAACAATAAAAAGAACGCAAAGAAAAATGCGGTGATCCCTATGGCAATTCCTGCTGTGGCATTGGAAGCTCCACGCACAGCCCTTGCCTTTGCAATTTCGGCATAGGTAGATACATAATCACTTACATGATCCTTAGGGTGTGCGACCTTGGTCTTGAATTCTTCTTTGGGCTTTACATTTTCTTGCATGAGGAATTTCTTTCAGAAAAGGTATAAAAAAAGGCAGGCCGGGGGGCCTGCCCATGAGACTGATCAGCTATAACTTTCTTTAACGTTGCTGAACTTGTCAGCAGCGCTTCCTGCAGCTTTGCTACCCTTGTTGCGCAGGTTGTCAAATTCACCTTTGGCGTTGGAAAACAGGTCGGAAAGATGACCGGCCCAGTCACCAGCAGTGTCTTTAACTTTTTTGCGGAGATCAGCGCCTTTTTCTGGTGCAAGGATGAGGCCTATTACCACTCCTGCCGCGGCAGCGCCTACGATACCGAGTATCACTTTTGATTTTGTTGTCATAGTATTCAGTTTAATTAATGAGCAATTATTTCACTTGATTTTTAAAATAATCATACCATACTATTCTGAATGACCCGGGAGAATATTTCAGTTGTTTGATCAAAAATATACACCATTGCTTAATTTTATCCTGATGACGGGCAGCAGATACAATGATTGTGGTATGATAATTAATGGAAGTAAATCTTTGCAGGGAGTTTTATGACAACGAGGAAAAAGGTTTTAATTATCGACGACGAAGTAGATCTATGTCTCCTTATGAAGACATATTTCCTTCGAAAAAATTACGAAGTCCATATTGCACATACGCTTAACGACGGCATCAGCCGGATGGGAGAGATTGTGCCCGATTACCTTTTCATTGACTATAACCTGCCCGATGGGTTGGGATGGGATAAACTGCCTGAACTCTACCAGAAATTCCCTGCCATCCAGTATCACCTGATCAGTGCATTCAGGCCTACCATGCCTTCGGAACTGGACGGAGCCAAGCTCACGATATGGGAGAAGCCCATCAGTTTGAAATCACTTGACAATTTTTTTTGATAGAATAGTAAATAAATTAATCTTAGAATAAAAAAAGGCTTCCCCCGGAAGCCTTTTGAATTTTTGTAATCATTGATCAATCACCCCAGATCTCATCCTCACCTTTCAGCCATTTTTTTACAAGCTCAGTGGTAACGGATTTGGGCCTTTCCAGCGGCAAGCCCAGCACCCTGTCCCAGCAAAGACTTGAAAGCACTCCAAGTGCACGGCTAACACCAAACAAAACAGTGTAGAACTCATATTCCCTCATCCCATAATGCACTAACAATGCCCCACTGTGCGCATCCACATTGGGCCATGGATTCTTGATTTTGCCCAGCGATTGTAAAATGGGAGGTACTGCTTCATAAATATTCCAGACCGTTTGCACCAGTGGGTCATCCGGCATGTGCTTCTTGCCAAATTCCATCTGCGCTGTATAGCGTGGATCGGTTTTGCGCAATACGGCATGGCCATATCCCGGTACCACCTTTCCTTCACTCAGGGTTTTCTTCACATATTCCGCGATCTGGTCTTTTGAAGGCAGCTCAGTATTGAGCTCTTCACGCATTTCAAAGATCCATTTGATCACTTCCTGGTTAGCCAGACCGTGCAAGGGACCTGCCAGGCCGTTCATCCCGGCCGCAAAACAGAGGTAAGGATCACTTAGCGCAGATCCTACCAGGTGGGTGGTATGCGCCGAAACATTTCCTCCTTCGTGATCGGCATGAATGGTCATGTATAAGCGCATCAGTTCTTTGAAGCTTTCATCTTCATAACCCATCATATGGGCGAAGTTGCCCGACCAGTCAAGCAGTCCATTTGGCTGGATATGATCTCCGCCTTTGTATTTGCGCCTGTAGATATAAGCAGCAACTCTTGGCAGTCGTGCAATAAGATCCATACTGTCATCAAACACCGCATCCCAGTAATCTTTTTTACTCATCCCGGCTGCATACCGTTTGGCAAACTGGCTTTCCGTCTGCAAGGCCATCACAGCCACCACGAACTGGGTCATAGGGTGCGTGGATATGGGCAGGGCTTCAATGGTTGCGAATACATGGTTGGGCACATGGCTCCTGCGCTGCCATACCGATGTTACATGCTGTACTTCTTCATCTGTGGGCAGTTCGCCTACCAGCATCAGGTAAAACAACCCTTCTGGAAGGGGTTCAGAACCACCCTCGGCTTTTGGAAGTTTTTGCTGCAGTTCAGGAATGGAATACCCTCTGAAACGAATGCCATCCTGGGCGTCGAGCAATGAAGTTTCTGTTACCAGGCCGGTCATGCCACGCATGCCCTGGTACACCTGGGATAATTGTACTTCACCTATTTTTTTATCACCATGCTCCTTCAGAATATCTTTTATTTCGGCAGCAACCGCATCTCCTTTTAACTTGAACCTGTCTTTGATAATTCCCATGTTTCAGCTTTTATATTGAGAAGATTAATTTAGAACGCCTAAAGTTATAACATGAGGATGGGGCAACCAAATCACGGAAGACGTTAAAATGCCAATGGACAATGGCCGTTAACCTGCAGCTTCCTATCTTAGCCTCCCGATGATCCGAAAGCTTGACTGGTACATCCTCAAGAAGTTTTTCACAACCTTTTTCTTTTGCATGCTCCTGTTCACCATTATCGCCGTGGCGGTAGACAGCAGTGAACACACGGATGATTTTGTTAAGTCCGGTTTGAGCACCCGCGAGATCATCAACCAGTATTACCTGGGGTTTGTACCCTGGATCTGGGGATTGCTTTATCCTCTTTTTGTTTTCATTGCCGTTATCTTCTTTACCAGTAAAATGGCCCTTCGTTCCGAAGTAATCGCCATCATCGCGGCAGGCACCAGTTATAACCGCTGGCTGCTGCCTTATGTATTCGGGGGAATCATTTTCGGCACTGGTCTCTGGTTTGCCAACCGTTATGGTATTCCTAAGGCCAACGAGATCAAATCTGCATTTCAATCAACCTATATTGATAACCCCACCCGCTCTAACTCCTCGAGCCTGATTTGTACCAGGTGTTTTTATAAAAGGCTTGATTCGGTAACCTATATCGGCATCAAAAATTACGATACTGCTACCCGCTCGGCCAGCCCTTTTTTTATGGAGAAAATCCGGAACAACCTGGTTTTCTATAACATGCGGGCACAAAGGATCGAATGGGATACCGCACGGAAGAACTGGAAACTGACCGGTGTTACGGAACGTACCATTGATGGCATGAAAGAAACGCTGAAGGAAACCAGTTCCATGAATCTTGACATGCCCATCAAGCCGGAAGAATTGCGCAGTGATGAATACCTGAAGGATAAGCTCACCACACCGGAGCTAGTAAAATTCATTGAAACGGAAAAACTGAGAGGCCGCGAAGGCCTGGAAGCTTTTGAAGTGGAAAGACATCGAAGGACCGCCACACCCGTAACAGTGGTGCTGCTCACCATTATCGGTGCCATCATTGCCGGGCGCAAGACACGCGGCGGCAGCGGACTGCACCTCGCTATCGGTATTGGCCTGGCAGCCCTTTTCATCCTGTCGGACCGCTTCTCCACCGTATTCGCGGTAAAAGGTGAAATGCCTCCCATGCTCGCCGCATGGCTCCCCAATCTTGTTTTTTTACTGATCCTATTTTTGTTCTACCGCAGGGCACCGAAGTGAAGGGGAGTCAGTAGTCCAGATCAAAGTTCAAAGTTCAAAGTCGGTGGCTGTGGAAGTGATGCGGCTGATTGGGCGCAATATGAAGTATTTCTAATTGGTAGTTTGTAATTGGTAATTTGAAATTTGTAAATTATCTATATCTGAAGAAGGAGAAGTTTTTAGTTCTTTAGTTCACTGACTTTGCACTTTGAACTCCCGACTCACGACTACCTGCCTACGCTGAAGCTTCGGCTGGCAAAGCCGCCTCCCTCACAGCCTCCTCTTCAAAACCACCACCATTTCTTTTTTCCAGGAAGCAAAATCTCCCGCAAGAATATGTTTCCTTGCTTCTTTCACCAGCCAGAGGTAGAAGGCCAGGTTTTGAATGGAAGCAATGGTCAGGCCCAGTAATTCACCTGATTTGAAAAGATGCCGCACATAGGCCTTGTTATAATACTGGCTGGTTTCATTGTCAAGCCCTTCATCGATCGGAGAAAAATCACGCTCCCATTTTTTATTATCAATATTGATGACTCCTTTTGTTGTGAACAGCATCGCGTTCCTTCCATTTCTCGTAGGCATCACACAGTCGAACATGTCAACACCGAGGGAGATGCATTCAAGAATATTCCAGGGAGTGCCCACACCCATAAGATACCTGGGCTTATCCTTTGGAAGATTCTCGCAACAAAGCTGGCAGATCTCGTACATCACAGGTTCCGGTTCTCCCACACTCAGTCCGCCAATGGCATTGCCCGTAGCATTTTTAGAAGCAATGTATTCACATGACTGTTTCCGGAGATCATGATATACTGCTCCCTGTACGATCGGGAAAAGATTCTGTGTATGACCATAGAGCGCAGGCTTTTCATTAAAATGATGAAAGCAACGGTCGAGCCAGCGGTGAGTGAGTTCCATTGAATCCTTTGCGTACCTGTATTCCGAATTCGCAGGAGGGCATTCATCAAATGCCATCATAATGTCGGCACCGATGGACCTTTCGATATCCATCACTTTCTCAGGAGAAAAAAGATGTTTACTTCCGTCTATATGGCTTTGAAAGGTTACCCCTTCTTCATTGATCTTCCTGTTGCCTGCCAGCGAAAATACCTGGAAGCCCCCGCTGTCGGTGAGTATAGGCCGGTCCCAGTTCATGAAGCGGTGAAGTCCGCCTGCCGCTTCCATGGTTTCCATTCCGGGCCTCAGGTAAAGATGATAGGTATTACCCAGGATGATATGCGGATCTATTTCCGTTTTGAGCTGCTGCTGGCTGATGGCCTTCACACTGCCGATGGTACCTACGGGCATAAAGATGGGGGTCTGGATCTGGCCATGGTCTGTAGTGATGGCCCCCGCACGTGCGGAGGTTTCCGCATCTGATTTTTCAAGCTGAAACTGTAAAGCCGGCATAGCCGGCGAAGATACTCCTGCCGCGCTTAAAGCCCATCGGCGGACTTCCCGCTTACCTGCTACATGTGAAAAAAATATTCGATCCATATCCCTTCCAAAACTGGTACAGGGGGTATCTTCGCCACCATGCTTATGAGTTGGGGTGCTGTTATTTTTTATGGCTTCGCAGCCATTACGGCCGTGCAATTATTTTACTATCTCTATTTTTTTCGCAGGGTGGCCTACTACCGGCCAAAACCGCGTGAACAGTCACAGCAGCATCCTGTTTCCGTAATTATTTGCGCCCGCGATGAGGACGAGAATATTGCGCGTCACCTGCCCGGCATCCTGGTGCAGCAGTATCCCACCACGCATGAAGTGATCGTGGTGAATGATAATTCCATTGACGATACCAAGTATATCCTGGCCGAACTGCAGAAGACCTTCAAAAAACTGCAAATCGTTGACCTCACGCAGGAAGCCAAGATGATCGCAGGTAAAAAATTTCCTTTATCCATCGGGATCAAGGAAGCCAGGCATGAAATCGTATTACTGACCGATGCGGATTGTGTGCCGGCCAGTGAGAACTGGATCTATAAAATGCAGGATGCATTTTCCAATGGTACCGAAGTAGCGCTGGGGTACGGGGCCTACCAGAAAACACCTGGTTTCCTGAACAAGGCGATCAGGTTTGAAACTTTCCATACCGCCCTGCAGTATTTCGGTTATGCCCTGGCGGGAAAACCTTACATGGGTGTAGGCCGGAACCTGGCTTACCGCAAGGACCTTTTCTTCCGCAACAAAGGTTTTTCCTCCATCAATAATATTCCCAGCGGCGATGATGATCTTTTCATCAACAAGGTGGCTAATCGCACCAATACTTCGGTGGTAATGGATCCTGAGGCTTTCACCATATCCATGCCCAAGCGGAGCTGGAAAGAGTGGCGTAAACAAAAAAGCCGTCATTATACCACCGGTAAATTTTACAAGGCCTCTCACCAGTTTTTACTGGGCCTGTACACTTTCAGCTTTTTTCTTTTTTATCCTTTATTTGTTCTTTCCCTCATTTTTTTTGACTGGCGTTTGGCACTGATTCCATTTGTGGTAAGAACAATCGTACAGGGCATCATCTGGAACAAGGCCATGAAAAGACTGAATGAGCAGGACCTGTTCCCGGCCTACATACTCTGGGATATCTGGATGTTTTTTTATTACATCATTTTTGCCTCTTCTCTCTGGAAAAAACCTAAGAAGACCTGGAATTGATACATTACCGGGAAAGTATTTGCCATGGTTATATTTGCCGCATGGATATTCTGCTGAAATATTTTGATGATTTCACTCCCCGGCAATCCGAACAATTCTCAGCACTGGATGCCCTGTACCGGGAATGGAATGCCAAAATCAATGTGATCTCGAGAAAGGATATCGACAGCCTTTATGAGAAGCATATCCTCCATTCGCTCAGCATAGCCGCAGTATTTGATTTTCCTCCTGGCATGGAGATCCTTGATATTGGTACCGGCGGTGGTTTCCCGGGAATACCGCTGGCCATATTCTTTCCGCAGGTAAAGTTTCACCTGGTTGACAGTATCAATAAAAAACTCAAAATTATTGAAGCAGTGAAAGAAGCGCTTTCACTGGATAATGTAACTACGCAGCATACGCGGGCGGAAGAGATCCGCAACAGGAAATTTGATTTCGCGGTAAGCCGCGCGGTAGCGCCCCTGTCTGATCTTTTAAAATGGAGCAACCCCTTGCTGAAAAACACACAGTTTGAATCCAATGGGATCTTTTATAAATCAGGACTGATCTGCCTCA
>CAYWSQ010000029.1:0-21902 GCA_964460925.1 uncultured Flavisolibacter sp.
GAATTTAGTTCACTACTTACCGCCTTCCCGCCTTCCCGGCCTTCTTCATGATACAACTAAATAACCGGAAAGTAATGAATGATTTTCAGGTGTTTTTTTCACCGCAGAGAAAAGGAGAAAAAGAGATGGTGCGGAGATCTTGAATTTAGTTCACTACTTACCGCCTTCTCGCCTTCCCAGCCTTCTTCTGCATTCAAAAGAATAGCCGGTAAGGTAGCCTTCGCTAAAGCTCGGCTACCAAGGACGGTAAGCAGTGTTAATATTCACTAAGCATTCTTATTAAAGACATCTTGATTGCGTTTTTTTCTTTTTGCGTCTTTGCGTGAAAAAATCATTGCAAGGGAATATTCTTAATTTCAGGAAAACAATTTTCAATGTCGCAGCACCGCCGTGAGTTTATCCGGAATACTTCGCTTTTACTTTTTGGTTCATCGCTTCCATTGGAAATGATCGCAGGATTCAGACATTCCGTTGCCCCATCTGACATCATCAGGGTGGGTGTAATTGGTTTGCGCGGACAGGGTTGGGCCAATTTGGTTTCCATGCTAAAGCTCAGTGAAGTGCAATGCGTAGCGATCTGCGATATTGACCAGGAAGTGATTCGTAAAAGAAAACAAGAACTGGAGACACTGAAACAAACCCCTTTAATTTTTACCGACCACAGGAAAATGCTGGAGATGAAGGATCTGGATGTGGTAATCGTGGCCACACCAGACCACTGGCATTGCCTTCAAATGATTGATGCGGTTGAATCAGGCCGTGATGTATTCGTGGAAAAACCTGTTGCCAATTCCATCTACGAGACCAGCCTCATGATCGCTGCGGCAGAGAAATCTAAACGCATTGTACAGGTGGCGCAATGGCAGCGCAGCATGCAGCATTTTAAGGATGCCATCAGTTTTGTTCATTCAGGCAAGCTGGGTAAGATTCATTCCACCAAAGCCTGGATGTACAGGGGAAATACCAAGGGGCTCCCTGTTGTAGCCAACAGTGAAGTGCCGGCTGGAGTAGATTATAAACAATGGCTGGGCCCTGCCCCGATGAGGCCATTCAATGCCAACCGCTTTCATTATGAATTCAGGTGGTTCTGGGATTATGCAGGCGGACTGATGACCGACTGGGGTGTACACCTTATTGATATGGTACTGGCAGGCATGAAAGCGAACCTGCCTGTTTCTGTTATTGCCAGTGGTGGCAAACTTGCTTTTCCAGGTGATGCCCGGGAAACACCCGATATTTTTTCAGCACAGTATGATTTTGGAAATTTCCAGATGACCTGGGAACATAATATGGCCACCGGGCAGGGATTGTACGGCATGCAGCACGGCATTGCATTCATTGGTGAAAACGGAACCTTGCTGCTGAACCGTGGTGGCTGGGAAGTGCGACCCGACCGGCAGGGAGAAGCCTTGAAAATGGAAAGCGTGGGCTGGCAGAAGCAGGTTGACAATGGACTTGACCTTCATACTAAAAATTTTATCGAATCAGTGAGATCCAGTAATCCCGGCCTGCTGAACTGTGATATCAAAGAAGGCGGCAGGGCGGCTATTGTTTCCCATATGGGCAATATTGCTTACCGTACCGGCGAAAAGATCAATATTCAGAACCATGTACATTTTTTCAAAGAATCTGCAGCGAATAAACTGGTGAAGCCTGAGTATAAGAATGGGTGGAAGTTGGGGAAGCTTTAGGAGTTCATAGTTGAAAGTTCAAAGTTCAAAGTCGGAGGCTGTGGGGGTGATACGGCTGATTGGGTTCGTAGTCGGAAGTCAGTAGTCGGCTTTGCCAGCTGAAGCTTTAGCGAAAGCTGGTAGCCGGTAGTCAGTAGTCGATCACTGACCGTATGGTTCTGTTCTCGTGCGCCAACTTTGTGCGCCGTCTTGTACGCCATAGCTTCGAAGACGCAAGCTTAACACGAAGGAGCAAGTTTTAGCGGAGGCGCAAGCTAATAAAGTGCAAATTTTAGTGAAAATGGTTAGTTTGTCTTTGAGAGAAATTTTCAAAAACGGAATGTTTCAAAAGCCGATTATAATTAAAAAATCTAAGAGCGAAATTTAGAGAATTAAGTTACTGTTCAAGAGGTGCCATAAGAGAGCAGTGATTTCTTTGTCTTTGCAGGGAGGGCATCTTCAAATTTTTCAACGGGTGGTATTAAGGGAACGATCACTGAAAAATAATCCTGGTCCTGTTTGATGGTTAAAGCTTCATGCTTTAACAGATAATACCGGCTGTTGATGCTTTTGAGGCCAATGCCCGTAGATTCCATCTGGTTTTTTCTTACCAGTAAATTATTACGCACAACGAGTTTCTTTTCTTCATTACTGAAGATCTCGATCACAAGTGGTTCATCCTTATTCACACGGTTATGCTTTACGGCATTTTCTACCAGTAACTGCATGGTAAGCGGTGGAAGCAGCGCATTGTGACAGGCTTCATCAATCCTGAGTTGCATCTGTATTCCATTTCCGTAGCGCGTTTGCAGCAGGTGAAAATATGAGTGAATGAACTCAAGTTCCTGTGCCAGGCTGGTCAGCTCCATTTCATTATTACGCAGCATATAGCGGAATACCCTGGTCAGCTCATTCAAAAAATCATCTGCTCTTTGCGGATCTTCTGAAATGAGGGAGGACAGGGAATTGAGATTATTGAAAAGAAAATGCGGGTTTACAATCCCCTTCAACTGCTGGAGTTCAGCCTGCAGCCTGGCCTTCTCCAGTTTCTCTCCTTCCTTTTCCATATGCTTCAGCCGGGCAAAATGATATACCTGTTCATAGATAAGGAAAAGGACCATAAACACGAGCACACCGTAGAGAAAAGAAGCACCAACCAGGCCCAGTTCCACCTGCTTTTCATTGATATGAATGGCAAAACCATCCTTTACCTGCATTCCATGCTGGCCAAATGCAAGGTAGTTGCGAAGGGCTTTGCTGATCACGAAGATGATCCCGATGGTGACAAAGCCAACCGGAAGCAGCGTGGAGAGTCTTTTTAATTTTTTATGAGGTGATTTGAACCATGATCTTGACCTGTAAACCAGCATTCGGCTGATCTCGCATACTGCCAGCACGGTAAGAATGTAAATGATATTGGCATTCTTATTCGGATTAGCCGAAATCAGAATGTCGTATAAAAAAAGTGAGGAGGGCAATAGGAAAAGGAAAATCCTGAGCCATTTATCGTTAACCCTGATCAAGCGTTAGTTTGATGCTAATGTAGTAAAAAGCGGTGAAAGCCAAGGGCTCATAGCTTATAGCTATTGGCTTCGCGGCACATTAGTTGCAAAAGCCATTCATATTAGAATCTCATTAGAAAGCCCCCTGGTCTCGTGCTGCCGCCCTCATTCTGTTAGTTTTGCCCTTTTTAAAACCACACCCTTAGATGGCCGAATCCTTCAAAAAGAATTTCAACGGGATAGAATACGCCTTTTACCGGACCACGATCCTTGACGATATAACTTATTATATCATGTTTGACGAAAAGGGAGAGCGTACTTCTGTGCGGGTAGCCAAAATCAATGGTGAATGGAGATTACCTGATTCAGTACCCCAGCATATTCTCGCCAGCAAAAATGACCTCATCAAAAGCATCGTGGACAACGAAATGCCTAAAGTGTGACCTGCCCGCCACGCTGAAAGTTTTATCAATAACTTCAACCCCAAAAAAGGATGAAGGTCAGGATCGAAGCCTCGTGGGATAAAGTGCTGGAACAGGAATTCAGGAAACCCTATTTCAAACAACTCACCGATCACATCAAGACCGAAAGAAAACTGGGCAAAATCATTTATCCTCCCGGCCCGCAGATCTTCAATGCATTTGACAATACACCTTTTGATCTTGTAAAAGTTGTGATACTGGGACAGGATCCTTATCATGGACCAGGACAGGCCATGGGCCTCAGTTTTTCTGTTCCAAAAGGAATTTCCATACCCCCATCACTCCAGAATATATTTAAAGAATTACAGGACGACACTGGCACACCCATTCCGAAACATGGCGATCTTACTACCTGGGCAAAGCAGGGCGTACTCCTTCTTAATGCTTCTTTAACCGTAAGAGCTGGTGAACCCATGAGCCATGCAAGAATCGGCTGGCAGCTTTTCACCAATGCCGTCATCACAAAAATTTCTGAACTGAAATCCAAAGTGGTCTTCCTGCTATGGGGCAAATTTGCACAGGAAAAAATGGAACTGATCGATCTCAAGAAACACTATGTTCTAAAATCCGCACACCCCTCCCCGCTTTCCGCGCATAATGGCTTTTTGGGCAACAGGCATTTTTCAAAAACAAACCAGTTGCTGGTAAAGCAGGGCCTGGATCCTATTGACTGGACAATCTAAAAACAACTGAATGATTCCCGAACAGCTTTCACTGGAAACTCCAAGGGTCTTGTTAAGACCAATGACCATGCAAGATTTTGATGCCTTCCTTTCCCTCGCCAATGAACCAGGCTTATGGGATTATTTCACCTTGAACCTGGCAGATCCCGCACAACTTAAAACCTGGATGGAGATGGCCATGACCGACCGTGCCGCCAATACGCGCAGGCCTTTTACCATCATTGATAAATCTTCAGGAGCCATTGCAGGCTCCATGAGCATGGGAAATATCTCACCTCATGATCTGCGCCTGGAGATCGGGTGGAGCTGGCTTGGCAAAGATTACAGGGGCACATCTATCAACCGCCATTCAAAATTTGTGATGATGCGCTATGCTTTCGATATTTTGCGATTTGAAAGAGTTGAATTCAAAACGGATGTATTGAATGAAAGAGCAAGAAGAGGGCTGGAAAAGATCGGAGCGGTGGAAGAAGGCATCCTGCGCAGTCACATGACCATGTGGAACAACCGGCGCAGGACCTCCATTTATTACAGTGTTCTGAAGGCAGAATGGCCTGTTCTGCTTCAAACCATTTATAAAGACATTGCATGAAACTAATAAAGGAAATTGCTGGAAGGATCTTCGCATTATGGGCCGCTATCGTTTTCATCAGCTCCCTGCTTATAATTGTAATTCCTATTTTATTAACAGGCTTGTTGAAAGAACCTCAACGCACTATCAGTGTCTTCCATATTTTCAGGGCATGGATGAATTTCTTTTTTGTATTCACCGGGGTGCGCCGCATCATTACCGGCCGCGAACATTTTAAAAAAGGTGAAAATTACGTGGTGGTCTGCAATCACAATTCATTTATGGATGTACCACTCTCCAGTCCCGGCATTCCCGGCACCAATAAAACCATCGCCAAAAAAGAAATGACCAAAATTCCCATCTTCGGCATTGCCTATACCAGGGGCAGTGTGCTGGTTGACAGGAAAAGCGAGGAGAGCCGCCGCAACAGTTATATCAAAATGAAAGAGGTGCTGGCCATGGGCATGCATATGTGCATTTACCCGGAAGGCACAAGAAATAAATCAGGTGAACCCATGCAGAAATTTCATGACGGCGCTTTTAAACTGGCAGTGGAAACACAAAAGCCCATGATACCCGCGGTGATCTTTCACACCGCAAAGGTCTTACCCCGCAAACCATTTTTCTTTTGGCCCCGGCCCGTGGAAATGCATTTCCTTCCTGCAATTCCTTCTACAGGAAAAACTGTAGCCCAGTTAAAAGATGAAGTATTTGAAACAATGAAAGCAAGAATACTCCAGGGCAGCCAGGTCAAATAATTTCTCAATAATTATAAAACGTGCGGGTGCGGTTGACCTTCAGGTCCTGTAATACGGAAGATTTGGGACTGATGCTGATGTTGAAGGAACGCCATTCTCCTATAGGTGTAACGTTCACTGACAACTGCCAGCAGTGAAGATCGCGGTTGATGGACATGGTGAACATGGTCATTCTTTTGGTCTTGAAATCAAAATAACCATTGGTGCTGAAATTCCATTTTGGTGTAAGGCTGAAGCTGTTGTTGAAAGAAATATTGGATGACACGTCGGTAAAACTTTCACCATTCCTGAATTGCTCACTGAAGAAGAGGGAAAATGAAAGATTGATGGTCCAGGGAATATTAAAATCAACAAATTCAGCAGGGTTACGCTGCATATAATCCTGCAGCCTTTCACGGTCGCCCAGCAGTGTGGGATCGGTAATCGTAGGTCCCTGTTGTACCGCCTGTTTATCCGGATCTCTTGGCTTGCTCTGGAAATTTGTGGACATGGAAATGCTTCCGCTTCTCAGCCTGCCCAGCCTGAACCTGTCACCCTGCCACACAAAACGGTTGATGTCGCGACCGGCATCATCTCTCTGGTAAGGGTTGTACAATGCCTGGGCCGTGATGCTGATCTTTTCAAACAGCGTGGTGCGGAAATACATGTTGAAGGGCAAAAGCCTCAGGGAGTCCTGTAAAAAATTATATCCCGAGGTTATGCCGAAACCATCAATGATCCGGATCTTCTTGCCTTCCGCGGTGGTATCTTTTTTCCCCTTCCATTTGATCTCCACATTATTGTCGATACCGAAGGTGATACCGCCAAACCTGCCGTATCCATAACTCGAGAACAGGTTGCGGGAAGACACAAATTGTGGCAGCACTGCTTTTCTTCCAAAAGTATCAACCTGGATCTCGTCGTAATATTTTTTGGAAAGATTGGGACGGTAGTTGAAATTGATATTGGGACGGATCACGTGACGCACTGCCCTGAGGCTTCCTTTCCTGAATGCTTTTGTGCCATAGAGCGCTGTATTCATCCCAATACCAAAACTCAACTGCCTGTCAATAAAAAGGCCCTTGCGGTCAAAGGTGGTATCGATCTTCCTGTCAACATTATTCCACTCTTGTCCTATGCGCCTGGTGAGCCAGGTTTCTTCATAAGAAACAAATGGAGCAACGATCAGGGGTCCCAGCGGGGGCAGTGACATATTAATAGGAAAACGGTGTTGTGCTCCCCATTGAAGCGTATCAATGATCCGGCGCACACTCATATCGGTAGTATCATAAAATGAAAGCTGGTTCCGGGCGACACCGGTATATCCCACTCCTATTTTTTCATACCACCTGGCAGCGCCGATGGCCCCTTCCTTTCGTTGAAATGGATAAAGCGTGGTGACGGTAAATCCTGCGTCGGGGAGAGTAATATTGATCAGTTTACTGAGGTTATTCTGGTTATGGTTGGCACTAAGTGAAAGGTTGAAAGGTTTATCGCGCCAGGTCTTGGAATAATTGATGGAAGAAGTAAGCTGGTTGTTGAAAGGCCTTTGCGCATCATTCACCACAAACTGATTGTACCGGGTGGAACCCGCGTTTACATTGGCGGAAAAATTGGTACCTGGCCTGGCACGCTGGTCAACAGAATGATTCCATGAAATATTGAATGTTTTTACGAGGCTGAAATCAGGATCACCCTTAAAATTGAATTTGGAACGCTGCATGCTGATATTCATCGAACCATTGTAGCGGTAGCGTTTGCGGTAAGAAGGAATAAAATTGGCTGTCCATCCCCCGTAAGAATAAATATTGCTTCGAAAGGTCACATCAAGATATTCGTTCAGCACCTGGTAATAACCCAGGCCTTCCAGGCCGAGACCAAATTGTTCATTGGCGGTGAACTGTGGCGGAAGCAGTCCTGATTTGCGCCCTGTTTTTAGTGGAAAGATGCCGAAAGGAAGGTACAGGGGAATGGGCACACCTTCGAATTCGGGGTGTATGGGTCCGGTAACAGCGATATTATTGGTAATGAATTTTCCCTTATTGCCTACGAATCCAAAATGCGGGTGATCGTACTCGCAGGTAGTCATGGTAAAATGTTTGGCGAAGGTGGTAAGCGAGTCAATTTTTTTTGCTTCCTCGAAGTTGAGGTAAAACTCATCCTGCTTGGTATAGGTATTCTTGGTAATACCCCTTTGCGTTTTGAAATTGAAACGGATGGTATCGCTTTGAAAACCCTGGTCGCCCTGCTTGAAATTGGCCCTGGCAATAATATTTCCTGCACTGTCCTTTGCATTCACAGCCGTGAGAATACTGGTAGCCTGGTCGAGCTCCACCTGCGGGGCCGTCAGCGTTATATCCTTGTGAGTTGTGGTAGTATTGCCATAAAGCAAAAACTTTTTTGCCTTCACCAGCAGCACACCACTGTCAGCGGCTTCATACTCCACCGGTGCATCAAGCGCGTCCTTGGAAAGTTTAAGTGAGAAGGTATCCGTGGTGGGAATGATTGTGGTATCACCTCCGAGAAACCGTTCTCCTGTTGGTAAAGTATCGACACCGGCGGAGTCGGCAGGGATCACCGGCACGGTATCCGGCATAGAGGCCGGCCTGTTGATCTTGCGTGCAGGTATTGTATCAGTTGTTAAAGTGCTGTAAATTTCGGGTGAGGCTATATGGCGGGCTTCAGATTTCCACGTTATGGCTATGCAAAAAGCTAAAGTAAGAACAGCTATGCAGCAGTTTTTTAAACTAAATTTGTAGAGTTCCGTCATAAGCCGTAAACAAATGTAGTCGTTTAGGCATTTAATATTTTGTGAAGAATTCATTAAACCGTCAAACAAATCTGGTATGCTCAAAAAAACAATTTTACTACTCCTGATTTTTCCAGCCTCATCTTTATTGTTTTCTTTCAGCAAATCAAATAAACAGCAGGTTTTAAGAACCATCATCATTGATGCGGGTCACGGTCTTATGGCCAATGGAAATCACAATGGAGCGAAAGGTGCCTATTCTTATGAAGATGAGATTTGCTATGATGTTTCCAAAAAACTCGTGGCCATGCTCCAGAAGGAATTTCCTGATGTAAAAATTGTTGAGACCAGGCCCGGTAAAAATATTGTGGACCTCCGCACACGTGCAGATATCGCCAACCAGAACAAGGGCGACATCTTCATCTCCATCCACGTAAATGCCATGCCCCCGATCCAGAAAAAAGAATTCCTCGGGTATAGAACGGAAACCTATTATGTAGGCAAGGGTAAAAAAAGACAGAAAAAAACCAGGAAAGTTCCAAGGTACCGTTATTATGAAGTGCCTAATACCACTACAAAAGGTACCGAAACTTATATCTGGGGTGCACATAAAGGTGAAGACAAAGAGATCGCGGTAAGGGAAAATGCGCCCATGCTTGCAGAAGAGAATTACAAGGAAAAATATGGCGAGATCGATGTGAACTCGCCTGAGTTCATTGCGCTTTCCCTGGTGAAAACACAACAGTTTGCACGCCGCAGCTCTCATTTTGCCGAGATGGTGGAAACAGAATTCGAAAAGGCTGGCCGCGTGAGCAAGGGTTCCAAGCAAAGACAGGTGGGCATCTGGGTGCTGCAGGCCACAGCTATGCCAAGTGTACTGGTGGAAACAGGTTTCATCACCAATCCTCAGGAAGAAGCTTATCTCAATAGCGAATCCGGCCAGACCGAGATCGCCCAGTGCATCACCAATGCATTAAAAAGTTATAAAAAATGGCTGGAACAGAAACAGCTTCCTTCAGAAACCCATATCAATTTCCCACAGGTTCCTGTTGACCATAAACACAGTACTGCAGCCTATGAATTTTTGGAAGCAGTGGAGAGGCAGGAGAAGCAGAAAGCAGCGAGATAGTCTGAAGTCAGTAGTCTGTATTAAGGCCTGTCCGAAGAGTGACGTCGAAGTACTTCAATTCATACTTCTGGTTTAACCGCAAAGAACGCGAAGGACGCAAAGAGGACGCGAAGTTAGATCGTACCTTCTTTGCGTTTTCTTTGCACTCCTCTGCGCTCTTTGCGTTTTCTGTATTTACTGGCTGGCCTACAACCCATAAAAAGGCAAGTGAGTTTTCGGGCTTACCGTTTTCCCGGCTACTGACTTAAGACTGATTACTGCATGGTACGGTTTTTTAGTCCTGTAATAAGTGTTGATTATTTATTGCTTATTTTAGGGCCCTTAAGCAAACGCAAGCACCAGAAAACCATATACATGAAATTAAGCAACGAGACGAAGGTTGGCATTCTCACCATTACGGCTATAGTATTACTGGTTTTAGGATTCAACTTTCTGAAGGGCTCCAATATTTTCTCCAAACCGGATGTTCTTTTTGCCAAGTTCGCCGATATCGGTACGCTTGATAAATCAAACCCAGTAAAGATCAACGGTCTCCAGGTGGGCACTGTTTATAATGTAAAACAATTTGACAAGGAAGTTGACAGCATCGTGGTGGAGATCCATCTAACACGTGATATCAGCATCCCCCGCAATTCAGTCGCCTTCATTGACGGATCCATCCTGGGCTCTGCCTTCATCAAAATAGAAAAAGGTGAAAGCACCGATTATTACAAGTCGGGCGATACCATTTCGACCCGCCTCGATGGCGGTATCATTGGTAACATCCAGTCACAACTGGCTCCTACCATCACCAGGGTAAACCAGACCCTCGATTCACTTCGTATTGCCATCGGGTCCATCGCCTCTGTATTTGACCCCAATACCAAAAACAATATGCAGGACCTGATCGCCAACCTTACGGTTTCATCAGCCCACCTGCAACGATTATTGAATTCTCAGACAGGAGCGCTGGCTTCCTCTCTTAATAACCTGAGTTCAGTTACGGCCAATCTTGCTAAAAACAACGATGCCGTTACCAGTTCCATCAGGAACGTGGAGGTGACCACATCCAAACTCGCCAGCGCGAATATTGAAGGAACGGTTGCTGCTTTACAGGGCGCGGTGAATGAATTAAAATCCACCATCGCCAATCTAAATTCCAAAAACGGATCACTCGGACTGTTGATGAATGACCGGGAATTGTATGACCGTCTCAACCGTGTTGCCGAGCAATTAAGAACCGTAGCACTCAGCGCCGAGATCACATTGGATGATCTGCGCCTGAATCCAAAACGATATCTTAATTTTTCCCTCATCGGCGGCAAGGACAAAGGCGAGCCCCTAACTTCGCCTGCAGCAAAGGACACTGTTGCAGTGGGAAATTAATAATGAAAAGAAAATTTTCGATCTCACTAATCTGCCTCATTGCAGGGTTAACCCTCTTCGCTCAAAACAGGGACACCACGCAACCCGTTACGATCATCAAGTCTAATAATCTTTACTGGAAAAGGATCAGTCCCGACACTGAACTGCAGATACTCTCAGGTGATGTAAAACTAAGGCAGGGCAACACTTTATTCAGTTGCGACAGTTGCATCATCAACAATACCACCAACATCTTTGAAGCTTTCGGCCGCGTGCATATCAGCGAGGATACCACTGATGTGCGTTCGAACTACCTGAGATATTATATCAGTTCAAAGATGGCTTACCTCAGTGGCAATGTACGGCTTACCGATGGGGAAGCCACCCTCACCACCCCCGACCTGGAATATGATGTGACCAACAAGATCGGCACTTATAAAAACGGGGGGAGGGTTGTAAATAAAAAATCCGTGCTCACCAGCCGCGAAGGCACTTATTATACTGACCTGAAGGATATTTATTTCAGGCATAATGTTGAGTTGAAAGATCCCTCCTATTACCTGAAATCCGATTCACTGATCTATAATTCTGAAACACAGATTGCCAGGTTCATTGCCGACACCTATATAAAAGACAGCACCGGCCGCGTGATCCGCACCCGTGAAGGCTATTATGATGTGGCGAAAAGTCATGCAGAATTTTTTTCCAGGACCACGGTGGAAGACGGCAGCATGATCGCATCTGCCGACCGCATGGCAAGTGATGACAGCACAGGCATCATCCAGATGGAAGGAAGGGCTGTTGTAAATGATACGGCACAGGGACAGACGGTGATCGCCGATGTGATTTGGGTTGATAAAAAGAATGACCGCTTCCTGGCCACGGTTAATCCATTAATGATCATCAAACAGGATGAAGACTCCATTTATGTAAGGGCCGACACTTTATTTTCTGCGCGACTCACTGAACTATATAAAAATGATTCAGCCATGCTGGCCCGGCTCAATCTCAATGAAAAGGACAGCACCAACAGGTATTTTGAAGCTTACCGCAACGTGAGGGTTTTTTCAGATTCCATGCAGGCGGCAAGTGACAGCTTATACTATTCATTCAAGGATTCTACTTTTCATCTTTATTATGATCCTGTAGTCTGGAGTAAAAAAAGCCAGATCACCGGCGATACTATCTACCTATATACAAAAAATAAAAAAGCAGACCGGGTTCGGGTGCTTGAAAACAGTTTTATTGCTGACGAGGTGGAACCCGGCATTTACCAGCAGATCAAATCATCCTTTATCAATGGTTTCTTCAAGGAAGGGCAGCTTGATTCAGTAAGAGCTGTGGGACTTGCTGAGTCAATCTATTTTCTGCAGGATGAAGACAGTGCCTATACCGGTGTGAACAAGACCAGTTCAGACGCCATTGATATTTATTTTGAAGGAGGAGAATTAAATAAAGTTGTGTTCAGGAGTGAACTTAAGGGCACTCTTTATCCCATGAATCACAAGCCACCCTCTCAGATGCGGCTTGCCGGTTTCCGCTGGCTCGACGGGCGAAGGCCGAAGACGAAGTATGAGATGTTTGAGAATTAACTTCTAGCCTTGAGCTGCGAGCTACGAGAAGCGGCAGGGTTCAAAATCTCGCAGCTCGAAGCTATCATCTCGCAGCCTCCCTGCGGTTTTACTTAAAATTTCCCTAAATTCTTGCGGCATTGTGCAGGATTTTCAGTTATTTCGATACGTAATTGCACTAACGAATGCTTAAAAGAGAACGGCAGGCTTATATCCTACACCAGGTCAATCTGCATAACAAGGTATTATCCACTGACTTAAGTCAGCATATCAATGTATCGGATGATACCATCAGGCGGGACCTCCAGGAACTTGCAGAAGCCGGCAAACTGATCAAGGTTCACGGGGGAGCATTATCTCCTTCTTTTCATAACGGGCACCATACCTCCCGCGAAGTTTATTCGTATACACAAAAGAAGATCATTGCGCAGAAAGCGGCTTCACTCATCAAGGATGGCATGTTTGTACTTACAGGCGGTGGAACAACCATTATTGAACTGGCCCGTGCCCTGCCCATCAACCTGCACGCCACTTTTATTTCAGGCAGCATACCTGCGATCTATGAATATATGAACCATCCGAACATTGATGTGATTGTGATCGGTGATAAGATCTCCAAGAATTCGAAGATCACGGTAGGACTGGAAGCTATTTCGCGTATCCGCCAGTTGAAGGCAGATCTTTGCTTTATGGGCATCAATGCGATCAATATTGAAAACGGTGTATCTGATAATGACTGGGAAGTGGTGCAGATCAAAAAAGCGATGATCGAATCAGCACAGCGGCTGGTTTGTCTTACAATCGCTGAGAAGATCAATTCGCAGCAACCCATACAGGTTTGTGATATTAAGAAAATAGATACACTGATCACTGAGTTAACACCGGACGATCCAATTCTTGAACCATATAAAAAAGCAAACATCAACGTGTTGTAAATATTATTTTATATCCTTTGCAAAACCTGGTATCCTGGAAACCATTTTTTTTTGATCAATTAAAGTAAAAAAGATTGCTATGAGAAAATTTCTCTCCCTGATGTTCATGAACATCGGACTGCTGTTACTGGGTCTTTCCGCCTTTGCGCAGGACAGAACCATTACGGGACGTGTTACATCTGCTGATGATAACAAACCCCTGCAAGGAGTAACTGTTTCTGTTAAGGGAACGAACCGTTCCACCACTACCAATGATAATGGTAACTATACCATTTCAGCAAGAACAGGAGATATGCTGCAGTTCTCCTATGCAGGAATGCAAACCAGTGAGATCAGGGTTCAAAGCAGCAGCACTATTGACCTGGAACTCAGTGCCAGGGAAGACGTAATGAATGAAGTAGTGGTTACTGCAATGGATGTAAAACGTCCAAACAGGGAATTAGGTTTCTCTGTTCAGAAAGTAAGCGGCACTGAAGTCGCTGAAACACAAAGAGAGAACTTCCTCAACAGTTTACAAGGCCGTGTAGCTGGTCTTACCATTAATGGTACAGGCGGTGCCGCAGGTTCCAGCAGCCAGATCGTTTTGCGCGGCTTTAACTCCATGGCGCTTGACAACTCACCCCTGTTTGTAATTGACGGTGTGATCGTTGACAACTCCACGGTGAATGAGACCAGCAGCGGTGGTTCCGGTATAGGACTGGCTTCTGACAGGGCTAACAGGGGTAACGACTACTCCAACCGTATGTCGGATATCAACCCTAACGATATCGAATCCATCACGGTGCTGAAAGGTCCGGAAGCCACTGCCCTTTATGGTAGCCAGGCCAGCTCCGGTGCCATCATCATCACCACCAAAAAAGCAAATACGGCCGGCCGTGTGCAGGTGAGTTATGATAACAGTTTCCGTGTTTCCAAACTCACACGCTTACCCGATGTAAATCTCGACTACCAGGGTGGTACCAATGGGGTTCCCCAGGATCTTTTCAGTTATTTTGGACCGGCTTACGAACCCAATACAGTTCGTTACGACAACCTGAATAATTTCTTCCGTAATGGTTTTGCCCAAACACATAACCTTTCGGTAGAGTATGGACAAAAGAACGCGAGCTTCCGTTTTTCAGGTTCCATCTTCGACCAGGCTTCACCTATTCCAACCAACGATTACAAGAGGTATAACCTGAGGATCTCGAATTCCACTAAACTTGGAAAATTCATTGAGTTCACTCCTTCATTAACCATGATCAGCAGCCAGAACGACAAACCTCTTCGCGGTGCAAGTGGTTACCTGCTCAACCTCCTGGTATGGCCTGTGGATGATGACATCCGTGAATGGCAGGATCCCAACGGTTTGAAAAAACCTTTGTTCAATGCCAATCCTAATGCGGAACTCGACAATCCTTTTTATAATGTTTACAAAAACAGGAGCCATGATGAAACCCGCCGTTTCATCGGAACACTTGGTGTAAACTATACACCGCTCAACTGGCTTACTATTTCCGGACGTTTTGGATATGATACCTATAACAGTACCGGTCATACGCGTTTTGATTCCATGTCTTACTTCCTCACAAGGGCTCAGAAAGGCTACCAGGATAATTACTACAGGAATTATTATGGTTACAACCATACCATCACCGCTACCGCCCGCAAAACCTTCGGAGATTTCTCTGCAAGGCTTCTGGTTGGTACAATGTGGCAGGATTATGAAACCCAGATGTATGCTGTTTCCGGTTCCAACCTGAAAGACGCGAATGCTACAGACAGCAGCAATACCGATCCTGCTACAAGAATCCGTTTGTCCAACGCTAAGAAAGGTGAGCCTAATTACAGCATTAACAGGCAGTCGGCTTATTTTGGTGAAGCCTCCATTGGCTGGAAAAGTTCTATCTACCTTACCTATTCACACAGGTTTGAAGAATCTTCGATCTTCCCTAATGATTTCAGGAGATACAATTACCCTGCAGCCAGCATCAGTGTGATCGTTTCCGATTTGATTGGACTGAAGAGTGATTTCCTTTCCTACTGGAAGCTAAGAGGATCACTGGCTAATACTGCACGATCCAGTTCACCTTATGCCAACCAGTCTGTATTCAACGACAACACTGGAAGTGGCGGTGGATATTATTATGGTTTTACCAATAGTAACCCCTTGCTGAGACCAGAAAAACAGGAAACATTTGAGATTGGTACTGAATTCAGGCTGATCCGCAACCGTATTTCTTTTGATGCAACTTACTATAACACCAAGAACAAAGACCTGATCGTGGAATTGTTCAGGGCTTCTTATGGAACAGGTTTCGTTTTAAATACACTGAACGTGGGTTCCAACCAGAACCAGGGTGTTGAGGTAGCTATTGACGCAAACATTGTACAGAATACCAAGTTCAGGTGGAACAGCCGCGTAAACTTCAATAAAATGTGGAACAAGGTACTGGGTCTGCCAGCTAACGTTCCCGAGTTTTATATTTCTGATACCTGGCTGTATGGTAATGCAAGAGGTGGTCTCATTGTTGGAGGTGCTACTACAAGTATCACTTCTTATGGTTACCAGCGCAACAACCAGGGCGAGGTCCTGATCAGTCCTACAACAGGCTTACCCTTGATTGATGCGACCTTTAAACTGAGAGGCGACAGAAATCCTAACTATACTGTTGGATGGCTGAACAGTCTTTCCTATAATAATTTCCGTTTGAGCTTCCTCTGGGATTTCAAAGTGGGAGGAGATATTTTCAATGCCACAGAAAGATACCTCACTACCTTGGGCAGAAGTCACAGAACTGCTGACCGTTTAACCCCAAGAGTGGTAGACGGGGTACTGGCTGACGGACTTGAAAATACAGCAACACCTACCAGGAATAACATCGCTATCACTCCATTCTACAACCAGGCTTATTTCACTACCATGCCTGAGGAAGAATTCATCCAGAAAGATGTGAACTGGGCACGGTTAAGAGATATTTCCCTGAACTATACTTTCGGCAGCAATGTGATGAACAGGCTGAAATTTGTACGCACACTGAGTGCCTTTGTTACCGCCAACGACCTGATACTGATCACCAACTACAGGGGTGCAGATCCTGCGGTAAATGGTAATACAGCCGGCAGCCGTGGCGTAGGTGCTTTTGGATTTGATTTCGGAAACGTAGGAACGCCAATCAGTGTTAACATCGGAATCAGGGCGAACTTCTAAAATTTAAAAAGTATGAAAATGAGAAATATAATTATCAGATCATCATTCTTCCTGGTGCTGGCAGGCGCAAGCTTTTCCTGTTCCAAAAAGATTGACGAAGCATATGCAAACCCCAATGCCAACGTGAGGGTTCCGGTTGAAACCCTGCTGCCGCAGATTGTTTCAGCAATGGCTGGAAACTATGCAGGTCATGGTACCATGTGGGATTCACGCTACATTGGCGCATACATTCAGAACTGGCAGTGGTATACCAATAACAGCAACTTCGACCGCATGGGATATACCAACAGTGCCGGCGACGTGGCGCAATCCACATGGAGGATGCATTATTATGACATCGGCCAGAACAATGCGCGCATGATCCAGTGGGCTCTGGAAGAAGGCAAGCCGGAATACGCTGGTGCTGGAAAAGCCATCTTCGCCTGGAGCTGGCTTACCCTTACCGATTATTATGGTGAAGTGATCCTGAAAGAGGCTTTCAATACAGACCTCATCACATTTAAATACGATACACAGGAAGAAGTGTACGAGCATGTGCGTAAGCTCTGTTACGAAGCACTTGCTCATTTTGACGCAGCAGGTACCGGGGTAAATGCAAGCCTTGCAAAAGGTGATACTTATTTCTACGGAGGCGACATAGGAAAATGGAGAAAGTTCGTGCATGGTGTGCTGGCAAGATTTCATAATCACCAGAGCAACCTGCCTTCTTACAACGCCGATTCGGTAATCTATCATGCTGACCGCTCTATCCTGGTGAATGCAGATAACGCCATGGTTAAATTTGCGGCTACTCCGCTGAGTGCAACCAATAATTTTTTCGGGCCGCTGCGTAACAACCTCGGAGCCGGAAGCAGTGTGTCACCAACTGGTATCCGCCAGGGTGCTTATATCGCCAACCTGATGAACGGTACCAATTCTGCGCTGGCAGGAGTGGAAGATCCAAGAGCCTGGTACATCCTGAGAGGTAATGTTAACGGAACCATCGTAGGTGTTGAACCCAACCTGGGACAACAAGCAATTCCTGATGTAAATAACAGGCCGGAAAATTTCTGGGGTGTCAGCCAGGTAACTGTCAATAATACTGCACCTGCATCTGATGCTAATGCACGTTTTATTTTCAAGAACAATTCTCCATTCCCCATCATGACAGCATCTGAGATCCATTTTATGAAAGCAGAAGCCGCCTTTAAGAAAGGGTATTCCGGTATAGCCTATAATGCCTACAAGGAAGGTATCAGCCAGCACTTCGATATGCTGACCACTACCTATAACCTGAGCATTCCTGCAGGAAAAGAAATTACCCCTGCGGTCAAAGCTGCCTACATGGCTGATCCTGCAGTGGTACCTCCCACCCCTGCTGAATTAAAACTCAACCAGATCATGCTCCAGAAATACATTGCCATGTTTGGTTATGGTGTGCTGGAAACATGGGTAGATATGCGCCGCTATGATTATGTTGATTTGGGTCCGGATGGCGGCCAGGTATATACAGATTTTGAATTGCCAACCGGTGGTGATCTCTTCCCTGACAATAATGGTCTGCCGGTTTACCGTATGCGTCCTCGTTTCAACTCAGAATATGTATGGAACATTCTTGAACTGCAGCGTATCGGCGCAACAGAACTGGATTATCATACCAAAAAAATGTGGTGGAACCAGCCTTGATCATTCTTAAAACATCAAACATGAAAAAAACATTCTTATATACTTCCCTGATCGCTCTGATGGCCTTCAGCCTGGGCTGCGATAAAGATGGCGGAGAGATCGCTACCTACCAGATGGTTCCGGGAAGCAAGGCCCTGCTAAAAGTAAATTATGCTTCAGCTTATTCTTCCAATCCATCTGTGCAGCTCGAAATCAATGGTGTAAGGATGAGTGGACTCATCACAGCACGCACACCATTTCCGGGTGGTGGGTTGAATACTGGCGGAAGCAATTTTCCAGATTACCTTCCTGTTGATCCGGGATCCATTTCGGTTTCAGCAGTGATCCCTAAAAAAGGAACTGAAACTGATTCCATCGTTCTGTTCAATAACAGTGTCAATCTCGTTGCTGGCAAGAACTATACAGCACATGTTACAGATACGGCAGCCAATACCAAAGTGGTATTGCTTGAAGATGACATCAGCCAGCCCGATACCGGCACAGTGCGTTACCGCTTTGTGAACCTGATGCCTAACGTACCGGCAGTAGATCTTTATTTCGGCACCACCCTGGTAGCAGCCAATGTACCTTACCTGGGTTCAAGCGATTATTTTACGCTGAACACCTGGGGACTGGTTTCCCAAAGCTGGACGATTCGCCCGGCCGGGACAACCACAGGAACTGCAATGGCCACTTATATCAGTGCCAGCAGTATTGCAGCGAGAAGGGTCTTCACCATATTCGCAATGGGATACAAGGACCAGACATCGGCGGCATTGAAGCCTTATGTTTCGTTTTTGTACAATAGGTAATCTATGGTCCATGGTCCATAGTAAAAAATCCCGCTTAACTAAGCGGGATTTTTTTATCCGAAGAATAAATAACAAAGCAATACCGAAGTAATGATCCCTACCAGGTCGGCAAGCAACATGGCTCCGACCGCATACCTGGTGTTTCTGATGGAAACGGCGCCGAAGTAAACCGCGATCACGTAAAAAGTAGTATCGGAAGATCCCTGGAGAATACAGGCGAGCCTGCCGGAGAAAGAATCAGGCCCGAAGGTTTTCATGGTATCGATCATCATGCCCCTTGCACCACTTCCGCTGAGTGGTTTGATCAAAGCCGTAGGCAGACCATCAACAAACCTGGTATCAGTGCCCAGTGCCGCGAAAATATATTTGATGCCATTGATCACCACATCAAAGGTTCCGCTGGTACGGAGCATGCTGATGGCAACCAGCATTCCAACGAGATAAGGAATGATGCGCACAGCGGTTTCAAATCCACCCTTCGCTCCTTCAATGAAAGCATCAAACACATCGATCTTTTTATACACTGCTCCAAGGATGATAAGGAAGAGGATCAGTAATAAAATGCCATTACCCATAACACCTGATACTACCTGCACCCGCTCTGTTGGTAAAGAAGTGAGGTAAAGAACAATAAGTGTAACCAGCGCAGATACACCACCCACCCAGGCCAGTATGACCGGCTGGAATACATTGATCTTTTGTTTGAACGATACAATGAACATGGCTGCCATTGTAGCCACGAAAGTGGCAATCATGCAGGGAATAAATATATCAGTTGGATTACCAGCTTTGAGCGCTGCCCTTGCGGCGATAATGCTTACGGGTATGAGAGTTAACCCCGATGCATGCAGGCAAAGAAACATGAGCTGGGCATTGGTAGCCGTTTCTTTCTGCGGGTTCAGTTGCTGCAGGCTTTCCATGGCTTTCAACCCAAATGGCGTGGCCGCGTTATCAAGGCCCAGCAGGTTGGCTGAAAAATTCATCATCATATGCCCATGTGCCGGGTGGCCATTCGGTACACCGGGAAAAAGACGGCTGAAAAATGGACCGATGATCTTTGAAAGGAAGCGGATGCCTCCTGCCCTTTCCGCGATGGCCATAAAACCCATGAAGAGTGCCATGATCCCGATCAACCCGATACAGATGTTCACGGCCGACTTACAGGTTTCAATGATACCGTCCACCGGTTTCATACCTATGGTCCTGACATAACTAAAACTGTAAACGCTGGCATCGGGAATAATTTTCCTGAGCGCTTTTACAGAATCGGAACCCGGATCATCCGTGATGATGTAACGGGCTTCGGTAATATTTTCCTTATGCACAAATCCATAAGGCTTAACAGCATTGATGAAGCTGGCTTTGGCCTGGGCTGAAGTATCACCCTCACTGCCCACCATAATAAAAGGAAAGCTGTCATCAGCCCTTCCCACCACCATCCTGTTAAAAATCACTTCATTGCCTAATACCAGCCACTGGTACCCTGCTACGAGGCCTGCTATAATAATGAAGGCAGACCAGATCCTGCTTAAAGCCATATTTTCAGTTCAAAGTTCTAAGTTCAAAATTCAAAGTCGGTGTACTATTTTCCAGTAGGCAGTAAATAATCGTAAAGTCTGCCATTCAAGTCAATAGTCGGATCAGCTTACGTCTCACGGTTCACGGTTCACGTCTCCCAACTAAGTTAAACGTTTCCTTCAGATTTGAGCAGGTCCTTATCCTTATCTTTGCGGCCCTAAATCTAGCAGCTAAAAGCTGGTAACTAAAATCTTTATTATGGCTCTTCAGGCAGGTATCGTGGGATTGCCCAATGTAGGAAAATCAACTTTGTTCAATGCGGTCAGCAACAGCGCCAAGGCCCAGGCCAGCAACTACCGCTTCTGCACCATTGATCCGAATGTGGGACTGGTGGATGTACCCGACCCCCGTCTTAAAAAGCTGGCGGAACTGGTGATGCCCAACCGCATTGTGCCTACTCAGATCGAGATCGTTGATATCGCAGGCCTGGTTCGTGGTGCGAGCAAGGGTGAAGGTCTAGGAAATAAATTCCTTGGCAACATCCGCGAAGTGGATGCCATCATTCACGTGATCCGCTGTTTTGAAGACGAGAACATCCTGCGCGATGAAGGCGCTATCAATCCTGTAAGTGATAAAGAGATCATCGATACCGAACTCCAGTTGAAAGACCTGGAAAGCGTTGAGAAAAAATTAAGCCGCACCGAAAAGCTTGCGAAGACTGACCCTAAGGCCCGCGTGGAGATGGAAATTTTGCAGCGTTGTAAAAAACAACTGGAAGAAGGAAAGAGTGTCCGCTCGCTTAGTCTTGCCAAGGAAGAACTGGGAGCGATCGCTGATCTTTTCCTGCTTACCATGAAACCGGTTTTGTATGTGGCCAATGTTGATGAAGCATCCATGCATACAGGTAATAAATATTCAGAACAACTGATTGCCGCGGTGAAGGATGAAAATGCCCAGGTGATTGTAATGAACAATAATATTGAAGCGCAGATCGCGGAACTGGAAAGCGAGGATGATAAACAATTGTTCATGGAAGAATACGGGATGAAAGAACCCGCGCTTGACCGCCTCATTCATTCCGCATATAAATTGCTCAACCTGCAGACTTATTTCACGGCAGGTGTGCAGGAAGTCCGCGCGTGGACCATCCTCGAAGGCTGGAAAGCCCCCCAGGCCGCCAGCGTGATCCATACAGATTTTGAAAAAGGATTTATCAAAGCCGAAGTGATCAGCTATGATGACTTTGTAAAGTACGGCTCCGAATCTGCCGCCCGCGACTCAGGAAGACTTAGAATAGAAGGCAAGGAATACGTGGTGAAGGATGGGGATGTGATGCATTTTAGGTTCAATGTTTAGAGTTTAGAG